>CAZETB010000005.1:0-47597 GCA_964514865.1 uncultured Mariniplasma sp.
ACAGGAGTGCAGACCTTAAATGGCTAAAAAGGTAACAAAAATACAATGAACAATAACCAAATTAGCAACTGATGAAACATCGAAAATAGCATGATGCTCTATCGACTTCTCGTAAACGTCAAATATTAACACTATATCAAAAGAAAACCACTTAGAGGATTGCTCTAGGTGGTATTTTTGTATAGGGAGTTTAAATCTCACCTGGTGGAAAACGGCGGATTTTATGTGTTTCTAAGCGACTTATCAAGTTTTGATGAGTAAGGAAGTAGATCTTTGATATCCTTTGTTTGAATATGATCTAAGACATATTCTAAATACCTTGAAACATTTAAATCATTCATACGCGCTGTTCTAATCATCGAAAAAAGTAGCGTTGTGTATCTCGCGCCATCATATGAACCCGACGTCATAAAGACCTTTCGATTGATCACGAATGGTTTCACAGCTCTCTCAGCGATATTATTGGAGATCTCAATATATCCAGATGTCAGATAGGTCGTTAGTTCTGGCCAGACCTTCTTCGCGTAGTTCACTGCACCCTCTAAAGCGGATCCTGATTTATAGACAGGGTAAAAAAGAAGTTCTTCCAGTTCTTTTAAGATAGGAGAGTGCTCTTTGTTTCGACGAATGAGGATTTCAGGAGCGATTAGCTTTTCCTTCTTATACATAGACTCTAGATAAAAGAGTCTACCGATGATATCCAATATCTTTTTTGCGTAACTGCTTGATACGTTTTCTTCGGGTAAGGTTTTGACGATGTCTGCGAAGCGTCTTCTGACATGGGCGAAACACCTTTGCAGTTTAATCCTTGGGTTATCCTTCTTTAGTTTGGTGTATCCTGCATAATCATCGCACACGATGGTACCCTCATAATCTGATAACCAAGCGGCTGTCCGGTCAATTGCTCTTGATTCATGAAAGTCATAGATCGCGATCTGCCGGTCATAATAGCTCGACGTATAGACGTATACATAGCTGTTCTTTCGGGTCCAGTCGCTTTCTGGTCGTTTACTGATGGATAGCGTCGTTTCATCTGCGTGTATGACGCCTACTTGATTATGCAGTAAGTCATCCTTCATCTGATGATAAAGAGGGGCTAAGATGTTTGACATCCTTGCCATATAGAGTGCTAAGTTCTGTTTAGAGATATCCATATCAAGCGTTTCTTTGATATGTCTCGATAAATGCTCAAAGGGAATCCCTAACTCATATTTGTGATAAGCCATAAAAGACGCGAACGAATGCGTCATGATGCTTCCTGGAAATAAAGAAGTTGAGAGCGGATAATAAATTTGGTTATCTTTAGGATTACAGATACTGCACTTGCAGCTTTGTTTAATGATTTTAGTAACCTTAAGGGTTGCAGGTATGGATTCAACGACATATCTGACCTTTTCAGAGGCGATACTTAAATCATGTCCACAGGTTGGACATGCACTTATCTCAGGTTTTTCATATCTCGTTTCACTCACGTGTCGCTCAAAATCAAAGTTCTCAAAGTTTCTAGACTTTTCTTTTCTGATCTTTTTCTCTTTAACTAAAGCCTCAACTTCATTGATGATGACAGGCGTCATCACCTCAGTTTTTGGGATAAATGTCTTAACCCGCTCGATGGTATATTTTTCAAGGGCGTTTTCTTTTTCTTTAAGGACGATGTTTAGTTTCTCGTTCGCCTCAAAAAGAAGACGGAGTGTCTTCTCATGTTCGTGCTGGAGATTGCTGTGTTCTTTCGAAAGGACATGCTGCTTTTCTTCCAGCTGTTGATTTTGTTGCTCAAGACGCTTGATCTCTTTTAACGCTTCTTTAAGGTTCATACAGATAGTATAGCACATATTTATAACTTTTACTATATACATAGTATATAGTAATTTACTTTTTAATACCCGATTTCTTTGTTTTTCTCTTCCATAATCTTTAAGCCTCTTAAGATTTGCTTTAAATCCGAGACTTGATAACCTCCTGTTCGTGTCACCTCTGGCCACTTAAATTTGGTGAAATTGATCTTGTTGATGAGTAACCATGTTCCATAATCATCCTCATAATAGATTTTGATGGTCTTCCTATCCTTTGAGCAGAAGACAAAAAGCGTATGCATCATCTCAACCGGTGTGAAGTTACAGCAGAGTAAAAGCTGAAACCGATGCATACCAGCTCTCATGTCGATCTCTTTCGTATAAAAGTAGATTTTCTTAATCCCTTTATAGTCGATCATAGATTAAACCTACAATCTTTAGGGCTTGTTCAAGCGACGTCGTGATCTTCATCTCTTTCGTCTCAATCACGACGATACTATGATCAAAGCGTGTGAAGTGTGTCGATTTCTTCGTGATCTCGTTACTTTTGAGCATGTTTAATCGCACCTCATCTTCATCTAGGATTGCTCCCGGTTTAGAATCAAGGTTGTCAATACGTATGAAATCTCCTTGTAGATGATTGTATGCAGCGACCCAGTCTTTAAGTGTTGACCTGTTGATTTTTTCTTGTCTTGCGAATTCACTTAAGCCTAGTCCTGATTGTCTATATTTCTTGACCATATCGAGTCTTTGTCGATCTGTATAATGTTTTCCCATAGTTATTTCCTCATCTCATGCTCATAGGATACAAAAAAACACCCTAAGTGGCTAGAGTGTTAATATTTGACGTTTACGACTTCTCAGCCTAACAAAGACAAAAAAAGCCATTCTCTTATTTGAGAATGACTATTCGGCTAAGTATGGTGACCCGTACGGGATTCGAACCCGTGAATGCATGCGTGAAAGGCATGTGAGTTAACCGTTTCTCCAACGGGCCATAAAAAAGATGGCGGAGTAAGAGGGATTTGAACCCTCGCACCGGTTTCCCAGCCTACGCCCTTAGCAGGGGCGCCTCTTTAGCCACTTGAGTATTACTCCAACCAAAGTCTTTTATTGCGTTTGAACGCCTTTATAGAATAGCGTATTTTTTCATCTTTGTCAACCATTTAAGGAAATTAAATGATGGATGTGAACGGTTCATTTCTTAATCTATTATGAACGACTTATCACACCCATCAAGTGATGTTTAAGATTGCCAAACAAAAAGCTCACCAGGGAGCTTTTCATATGATCTTTTATAATGTATCTTTAAGCATTGTTAATCCGACTTTACCTTTAACTAAGTCAATATTTAAGATGTAAACCTTAACAATGTCACCTACATTTAAGACATCCTTTGGATGCTTAATGTATGATTTACTAATCTTAGAGATGTGAAGTAGACCATCTTCTTTTAATCCAATATCGATGAATGCTCCAAAGTCAACAACATTTCTTACAGTACCTTCTAATTCCATACCAATCGTTAGGTCTTCTAACTTCATGATATCACTTCTTAGAAGTGGTTGTGCATATTGATCTCTTGGGTCTCTTAAAGGTGCTACAAACGCATCTAGAATATCATCTAATGTGTACTTATCAACGCCTAATTCATTTTTTAGTTTGTTGCGGTCAATCGATTTAACAATCTCTTTAGCTTCATCTTTACCAAACATATCGCCTGTGATGCTATATCGTTTCATAATTGCTTTTGCGAAATTATACGACTCAGGGTGAACAGATGTCATATCAAGGGCTTCATCACCATCAGGAATGCGCAAGAATCCAATGGATTGTTCGTATGTTTTTCCACCTAATTTGGGAACTTTTAATAAGTCTTCTCTACGAATAAACTTACCTGATTGATCACGATATTTAACAATGTTTTCAGCTGTTGATTTATTTAAACCTGAGACATACATCAAAAGTGCCTTTGATGCTGTATTCACGTTAACACCGACTTGGTTAACTGCTTGTGTCACCACGAAGTTTAATGAGTCATTTAACTTCTTTGGTGTGACATCGTGTTGGTATTGACCAACACCAATGGATTTAGGGTCAATCTTAACGAGTTCAGAAAGTGGATCTTGTAGACGTCTTGCTATGGAAGCTGCGGATCTTTCTTCAACTGAGAAATCAGGGAATTCTTCTCTTGCTAATTCAGATGCTGAATAAACAGATGCTCCTGCTTCATTGACGATCACATATTGTGACTTCATACCTGTTGACTTGATCAAATTAGCTACAAAACTTTCGGTTTCACGCGATGCTGTTCCATTACCAATCGCAATGATCTCTACTTTATATTTTTTAATGAGTAAAAGGAGTTTACGTTGTGACTCGATGATTTGTTCATCAGTGATTCTACCACCCAATGTTTTTTCATGAGGATAGATGACACCTTTTTCTAAAACGGTTCCCTGTTCATTGACGACTGAGAGTTTACATCCGGTTCTAAATGCAGGGTCAATCCCTAAAACAACTTTACCTTTCATTGGAGGTTGTAAAAGAAGCTTTTGTAAGTTATCTGAGAAAACTTCAATGGCTTGTTCTTCACCTTTATCAGTGAGTTCTGCTCTAACTTCTCTTTCCAATGATGGATAAATTAAACGCTTTAACGCATCATCAATGGCTTCTTTAATATATAAAGCAGAAGGTGAGGATTCACGTCTTATAATCTTTCTTTCAAGATAAGAAGTCATTCTTTCTTTATCTGTATCAATTTTAACGGTGAGAACTTTTTCATTTTCTGCACGATTAATTGCTAAAACGCGGTGAGGTCTAATCTTAGAAACAGGTTCTTGGTACTCATAATACATTTCATATGTTTTCTTTTCGTCAACCGCATTTTTCTTAACGGATGTGACAACAAGTCCGTGATTCACCATTTCCTGACGAAGTGCTTTACGATAGTTAGCATCATCAGAGATCATTTCAGCAATGATATATTTAGCACCTTCAATTGCTTCCATTTCATCTTTGACATCATCTTTAACGTATTTTTTAGCTTCTTTCATGACGTCATCATCTAAAAACATCATCATGAAATTAGCAAGTGGTTCAAGCCCTTTAGCAATCGCTTCAGTTGCTTTTGTCTTTTTCTTTTCTTTAAAGGGACGATAAAGGTCTTCTACTTCAACAAGCTTTTGGGCTTTTAAGATCTCTTGCTTAAGGTCTTCTGTTAACATACCTTTTTCATCGATTAATCTCATCACATCTTCTTTACGCTTAAGCAGGTTGTTTTGATATTCCCATGTCTTATAGATTTCATTGATCTGTTCTTCATCAAGACCGCCTGTCGCTTCTTTACGATATCTCGCAATAAAAGGAATGGTGTTTCCTTCTTCTAATAGGCCAAGCACAGTGGTGATGCTTTTCATCGGAATACTTAATGTTTTTTGAATGTCTAATAAAATTTGTTCGTTCATCTTTATACCTCTTAATAGCACAAAAGGGCAATGCCCTTTTTGTTTTTGTTAGATTCTTGGAATTTCTCTTAGGATATCAGATACTCTGACTTCAATTTCAAATTCTTGTAATTCAACATTGAATGTGAGAAGTAAGTTTTCTTTTTCTAAATCAAGATTTAAGTGACTATAGCTGGCATTTGCTAATGCACTCGCTTCGGTATCAAGGTCAACCAAGAAGAATGCTTTACCTTCTAGATCAGTATCTTTAATCAAATTAACAATCTCATCGTTTAATGATGAAGCACTGTAGAAATAAACATAAATTTCATTGTTTGTGTTAATCAAATCAAAGAGATCTTCATATTCCTCTTTACCTTGGAAATACGTGAAATCACCATAAACACCTGAATTACTATCATATCCCATCAAGTAGGTTAAGTCAGTAGCTGTGATGCTGATGTAATCTTCAAATACTGCAGGTTCTTCATCTTTATTCATGAAATACTGAATGGTGAAGACAATTGCTGTGGTAATTAACGTTAGAACAATAATGAACATACCAGCGCGTAAAAATAAGATTTCATTTTTACTGGGTTCACGTTTTTTATTTGTTTTTGCAAGCTCCTGCTTACTTGTTGGCTGTTGCTTGTTTTTAACTGATTTGTCTTGCTTATTTTTGTTGGCATGTTGCGTTTGTTGAACTCTTGCCATAGTGTCACATCCTCTTCATATGAATTATACCGAATACATGATTAAAATACAACTTTGTGAGATATTATGTTAAAGTTTTTCAATGATGACATAAGCAATGGCATATTGATCTGTATGTGTAATGCTGATATGTACTATTTCGTCTTCCTTAAAATGATCAGAAACGACATAGGGTTGTCCATGATCTTCATTTAAAATCGAAAAATCAGTATAATATGCTGTACCATTCCCCTTGGATATCGCTTTAAATAACGCTTCTTTTGCTGCAAATCTACCACCGATAAAGGATAACTTTGTATTCTCAGCAGCTATATTTAAATACATCTTCTTTTCTTCAGGCGATAAGATGCGATCAATAAATCGGTCGCTTAGAAGTTCTTTGATTCGATTAAGTTCTACTAAATCAATACCAATGCCTTGAATCATGATAAGCCCTCCTTAATCTCTTTTGCCATCTGTTTAATCTTAACTAGTCTGTGGTTTAATCCTGATTTGCTGATGTGATCATGATAGGTTTCTTCAAACAGATCTACAAGTTCTTTGAGACTTGCTTCAGGATACATCTTTCTAAGTTCGATCACCTGTCTACTTTTTGCATCAATTTGACTTTCAGGAACATAGGTTAAGACGATTTCGATATCTTTGAGTTGTTCGTTAGCAGCAACAATTGCTTTCTTTTCATTTGCAATTTCCATGTTCATGACACGGTTAATTGAATTATTGAAGTCTCTTTTGATACGAACATCTTCAAAGTGGAAAACAGAATTTTGAGCACCTACAATCTGTAAAAAGTCACTGATGCCTTCTGCATCTTTTAAATAGCAAATAAAGCCTTGACGTCTTTTTGTAATCTTCGCATTGAGATCAAAATAATTCATGACGGATTGTAAGAATACTGCTTGTTCAGGATCTCTTGTATAAATTTCTAAATGGTATTCTGCTGTTTTAGGATGATTCACAGAGCCGCCTGAGAGAAATGCAGCTCTTAAGAAAGCTTGTTTAGCTTCCGGTGTAGCTGTCGTTAACTCTTGGTTTTCAATCGGACTATCAAGTAAGCTATGTTCATTTACGATATCTTCAACTTTTGATTGAATACGAATGATGATCGCGTTGCGCTGATTAAGTTTATTGATGCGCTGAGTAATCAAACTTGTTTCAGCTTGATATAACGATCTTACTAATTGCAAAAACCGTTTGGCAACGGTTGGATTGTTCGTTTTGAAATCAAGCATTTTTTGTTTGTTTTCAATATGAAATTCTGCATTGAGGTTGATAAATGCAGAAAACTCTGCAAGCTGTTCATCTAACTCAACGGGAATCGAAACGAGTTCCTCTTTGACGGTTTTCGCAAAACTCATGAATTACTTCTTCCAAGATTCAATATATTTCAAGGCATTTTGTGCAGCAATCGCACCATCTGAAGCTGCAGTTATGACCTGACGAATCTGTTTAACGGTCACATCACCAGCTGCATAAATACCAGGAACTTTCGTTTCCATCTTTTCATTGGCAATGACATAACCCCAATCATTCGTGATGCCTAAATCTTTAACAAAGGTTGTTACAGGAATTAAACCTACATATTCAAACACACCTTCTGCAGAAATGGTTTCTTTTTCGCCCTTCTTATTTTGAATGGTGACGCCAGTTAATGTGTTATTTTCCATTTCAAACTTAGATACAACTGATCCAAATCTAAAGTCAACATTTGGCATACTTCTTAAAATATCTTGAGCTTTGGGATCTGCTGTTAAATCATCTAAGTTTTGAACAACTGTGACGTGGGTTGCTAAAGTTGCGAGATAAGCAGCTTCTTCAACAGCTGAGTTACCACCACCTACAACAACGAGTTTTCTTCCTTTATAGAGTGGTCCATCACAAATTGCACACCAACTGATACCATTCATTGCTAGAGCATCTTCGTTTTCAACACCTAAACGTCTTGGGACATTACCTGATGCGATAATAACTGCTTTAGTTTCGTAGGTTGCACTTGGCGTAACTACCTTTTTAACTTGACCATCAATTTCGACTTTCGTAACTTCATCATAGATCACTTCAATATCTAATTGATAAGCATGATCAATCATCATCGTTGCTAATTCATAACCAGCAACTTTTTTAGCACCTGTATAGTTTTCAATTTCGTTGTATTTTGAAAGTTGACCACCTGGTGTGTCCTTTTCAAACATAGCAACCTTTAAGTTAGCACGCTTTGCGTAGATTCCTGCTGTAATTCCCGCAGGACCGGTTCCAATAATAAGTACATCGTATAACATGTTTAACTCTCCTCTTAAATAACATCTTTCATATGTTTCAACTCATCGATCACATAGTCTGGACGATAAGATAACATTTCTCTTAAACGGTGACTATAAGTCACAGCACAGGTAGAAATACCTGCTTTTTGTGCGGCGATGATATCATTCTCATGATCACCGACATAAATGGTTTCTTCTTCTTTTGCTTGAAGAAGTGCTAATGCTTTTTGTATGGGTTCAGGTGATGGTTTATGTTCTGTCACATCTTCATAACCGATGATACCATCAATCCATTCGATTAGATGTGTCAATTCTAAATGATGTGTAGCCACATGTCTCATCTTTGATGTGACAATACCCACTTTGATTTTCTTTTTCTTAAGATAACGAAGTGTTTCTTCAGCGCCTGGATAGGCTTGTAATCCTTGTTCTATCAAATCGTTTGAATAGAGACGATAGAAGGATACCATTTCATCAACTTTTTCTTTTGAATCTGCGTAGTAACCAAATGTTGTAAATAGCGTCTGTCCAAGCATGTTGGTATAGGTTTCATCCGTTAACGTTAGTTCTGGAAAAAACTTTTTGAATGTGACACGGAATGCATCTAGAATAATCTCTGTTGTCTGAATGAGTGTCCCATCTAAATCAAATAAAACACACTTAATCATGACTAACAACCAACATATCTTTATAATACTTTTGGTCTTTAATGAGATAGTGTTTAGCAACAATGAGTGCTACACCACCCAACATAAATAACGTTAACGATAAGATGACATTGGTTGGTAATCCAAACATGCGTAATGCATCACCTGGATCTCCTCCAGTTCTAAGCGGTTCAATAATCGCGCCACGTCCTAGACCATACCAAATTAAATATAAACCCATCATGTCGCCGACTTTAAACCAACGTTTTCTTCTAGCAATCAGTAAGAAAACTAATCCAGCAAAATTCCATAATCCTTCATAGAGATAAGTGGGGTGATGGATGATACCACCAATAACCATTTGATCTTCAATGAATGCCGGAAGAAGACTTAAGATAAACTCAGATTGAATCTGAGGGCCATACGCTTCTTGATTCATGAAGTTTCCCCATCGACCCACAATTTGACCAACAAGAAAACCGATGGCTAAAATATCTGTAAGTAACCAAAAACTAATTTTCTGCTTTCTTGTGAAAAAGAAAACAAAGGTAAACGCTGTAATAACAGCACCATGAATCGATAAGCCACCGTTGGTGATATTGATTACATCCATGAACGAATCATAATTAGGATTGGGATCAAAGATTACATAATATAAACGTGAACCAACAATAGATAGTGGAACTGCCCATAAAAGTGCATCGAACAATAAATCTGTATTCCATCCAACACGCTTAAATTCTTCATGTGCTAGAAAAGCTCCAATACTTAATCCTGTTAAAATAAAGACTGCATACCACTGAACTTGAGCAAACCCTAAATCAAGTGCAGTTGGATTATAAGGTGTTCCATCCTGTGTTAGGATTGCTAATAATAAAACAATGATAAAGGCACTAAAACCAATGGTATAGTTTCTTGCATCTGTACTTTTTGAGAAAAACTCTTTAATCTTCGTCATCATCATCCCTCATCTTTCCTGCGGCACGAAGTGAAACGGCTTGTGTCAATTCATACGCTGCATTATATCCTAAATATTTTAACTTTTGATTCATCGCTGCTGATTCTACGAGTGTCGCAACATTACGCCCTGGTAATACGGGTATCGTAATTTTTGCAATTTCGGTATTGAAAATTTTGATGGTTTCGGTATCGATACCTAAGCGGTCATATTGTTTACCTTTTTTCCAGTGCTCAAGTTCAACAACCAATTTGACTTTTTTATTTTCACGGTAAGCCCCTGCACCAAACATTTGAACAACATCGACAATACCAATACCGCGAACTTCAATATATTTTTCTAATATTTTTGGAGCTGATCCAATTAAAACACCTGGTGCAGCTTCGAAAATATCGACACGATCATCACTGATTAAGATATGCCCTCGTTTGATCAGTTCAAGAGCTGTTTCACTTTTACCAATACCTGATTTACCGGTAATAAGCGTGCCTAGACCATGAATATCAAGTAAGACGCCATGCATCGATGTACGTGGAGCTAACTTACTATGTAAATATTGATAAAGTGATCCAGATAATGGTGTCGTTCGTGATTGGCTCTTTAAGATGGCTACTTGATATTTATTTCCAAGTTGAATCACATCGTCTTCGATATCCACATTAACAGAGTAAATCACACCAGGAGGATTTTTCATGAAGAGATCTTCCATGCGTTGTCTTCTGATATCATAGGGAAGTTTATCTAAAAAATGTGCTTCTTTCGAACCAATGAGAATAAGTCTATCTGGATCAAAGAAATCTAAGAATCCAGCAAGCTCAACACCTGGACGAGATAACATTTCCGATTTGATCTCTCTAGCCATGCAGCTTGGGTCATTCATGAGTGACAAATTTAAATCTCTAATGATATGTTTGACCTTAAGTTTCATTTTTTACCTCCTATAAAAACTATTTTTTCGTTATAGAGCGTTCGTCTTAAATACACTGAGATAATTAATCTCAAGATGGAAAAGATAAACGCAAATGCCATAAGACGATCAATGCCAATGAAATGGAACCCTTCAAACAATATGACATCAATAATATATAGAATAATGATTTGAACTGCAACCGATAATAAACCCATACTGAAGATCATTAAGCGTGTCGCGTATTTAAATAATAGGATTTTGACAAAATTTTCAAAGAGTGTCAAAAGGATGACAGCAAATAGAAATCCAGGAAGCGTCATGTCAACGAGTGGCATATCAATGCCGATCGCAAGTCCTAAAACCACAGCAAAAATTAAGAGGTTCACCGCGAGTGATAATCCGAGGTGGATCACATAATTTTTGTGCAACAGAAATCCAAGTGTCACACTGAGTTGATTATTAGATTTTTTTTGTTTCTTGATCTTCTCGAAGATTTCTTTAATTTCTTCTTCAGAAAGTTTGTTCGGATCTTTATCCGGTTTTTGGTCCATACGACATCCCCCAATGTGTTATTATAACAAAATAGTTTATTTTTTTAAACTTTTAAAGCTTCTTTCAAATACTGGCCTGTATAAGACTTTTCAACTTTAGCAATGTCTTCAGGTGTTCCAGTAGCAATCACTTCACCACCAGCATCGCCACCTTCAGGTCCTAAATCAATGATATAATCTGCATTCTTAATGACATCAAGATTATGTTCAATAATGACCATAGTAGCTCCTTCATCAACAATACGGTGAAGAACTTTTAATAAACGCTTAACATCGTCTGTATGAAGTCCTGTTGTCGGTTCGTCTAAGATATAAATCGATGAAGGTGTAATTCTTCGATAAAGCTCACTTGCAAGTTTTACACGCTGTGCTTCACCACCTGATAAGGTAGTTGCAGCTTGACCAAGCGTGATATAATCCAATCCAACATCATACAGTGTCTTCATCTTATGGTGAATTTTAGGATGATTTTCAAAGAAGAATAGCGCTTCTTCAACTGTCATGTCTAAAACATCAGAAATATTTTTCCCACGGTATTTAACCTGTAGGGTTTCATGATTATATCTCGTACCTCCGCATACTTCACAGGGCACATAGACATCGGGTAAGAAATGCATCGATATCTTTTTCACACCATCACCAGCACACGCTTCACAACGACCTCCGCGCACATTAAATGAGAATCTTCCTTTCTCATATCCTCTAGCTTTCGCTTCAGTGGTTTGAGAGTAAAGGTCTCTGATGTCATCAAAGACACCTGTATATGTTGCAGGGTTACTGCGTGGTGTACGTCCAATAGGTGATTGTGAAATCTCTATGACGCGATCAATTAAATGGTGATCATTAATGGCTGAGTGTAGACCAGGTTTATCTTTTGTTTTATAGTGCTTCTGTTGAAGACCTTTCATCAAGATCTCATTAACAAGTGTTGATTTACCAGATCCAGATACGCCAGTAACAACTGTCATCTTACCGATGGGGAATGCAACAGAAATATCCTTAAGATTGTTTTCTTTCGCACCCATAACTAAAATATCTTGACCTGTGCCTTCTCGACGTTTTGAAGGAACTTCGACTTTTTCTAATCCTTTTAAATACCGTCCGGTGATACTGCCTGGATTATCCATAACTTCCTCAGGTGTACCTGCAGCAACCACGAGACCACCATGTTTACCCGCACCAGGTCCAATATCAATTAAGTAGTCACTTTCTAACATGGTTTCATGATCGTGTTCAACAACAACCAGTGTATTACCTAGATCACGCATTTTCTTAAGCGTTTCAATAAGTTTGTGGTTATCTCTTTGATGAAGTCCAATCGATGGTTCATCAAGAACATATAAAACACCTGTGAGCTTTGACCCAATTTGGGTAGCAAGTCTAATACGTTGTGCCTCACCACCAGATAATGTTCCTGCAGATCTCGCTAAGGTTAAATAACCAAGTCCCACATCTTGAAGGAAACTTAATCTACTGATAATTTCTTGCAAAGCTAATCTCGCGATTTTTTGTTGTTCGGGATTTAATGTCAGATGACTTAAGAATGTAATAGTATCATCGATGGATAAACGTGTTAACTGATCAATATTTTTACCACCGATACGAACACTTAATGCTTGTTCATTTAATCTGGCGCCATGACAAACCGGACATTCTGATTCAGTCATGAAGCCTTCAATCCATGTACGAATCCATTCTGAAGTTGTTTCACGATAACGACGTGATAAGTTATTGATAATACCTTCGAAGTAATCCACTTTTTCATGAAGTCTTCCAGATGAAGACCGCATTTTAAAATGAATTTGATCAGGTGAGCCATAAAGAACATAGTTTAGTTTGTCTTTAGGTATATTAGCAATCGGCTGTGTGATATCGATGTCATAAACTTTGCACAACTCTTCAATCATGGCGTTGTTTAAGTTATCTGTATCATTATTTTTGTAAGGAATGATTCCGCCATCAAGTAAACCTTTTTCAGGATTGACAACAAGTTCTTCAGCAACCTCAAGCTTTAGTCCTAAACCATTACAGTAAGGACAAGCCCCAATGGGTGTATTAAATGAAAACAGTCTTGGTTCAAGATCAGGAATGGTAAAGTTTTGATCACCACATGCATAATTTTGATTAAAGTTTAAAAACGCATCACTTCCTACTAAAACCTTGGTTTTTCCTGAAGCCAATTTAGCAGCAAGTTCTAATGCATCATAGACTCTTGAACGAATACCCTCTTTGATGATCAGACGATCAATAACTAAATAGAAATCATGATTCTTATTCTTATCGAGTTCTGGCATCTCCTCAAGAGAGATTTGTTCACCATCAATAAAAGCTCTGGTGAAGCCATCTTTCAGATATTGTTCTGCTAGTTTCTTATGGGTTCCCTTTTGTCTTTCAACAACAGGTGCCATAATAACAACACGTGAACCTTCTTTAAGTGATAATACACGGAGTGTCATTTCTTCAATGGTCTGTTTAGTGAGTGGTTCATCGGTTCCAGGACAATAAGGAATACCTACTCTTGCATATAACAAACGTAGATAATCATAAATTTCAGTGACAGTTCCCACGGTTGACCTTGGGTTATTGGATGTTGTTTTTTGATCGATTGAAATCGATGGTGATAGACCCTCGATGTTATCCACATCAGGTTTTTCAAAGTTACCTAAGAACTGTCTTGCATAAGCAGATAAAGATTCCATGTAACGACGTTGACCTTCTTGATAGAGCGTATCAAACGCTAATGAACTCTTACCAGAACCAGAAATACCTGTCATGACGACAAGTTTGTTTTTAGGTATTTGAATATCGATGTTCTGAAGATTGTTTTCTCTGGCACCGTGTACTTTAATATAATCCATCAATCATCACCTTAAATGCTTCTTCATCGATGACTTTTACGCCGAGTTCTTGTGCTTTTTTAAGCTTCGAACCAGCATCTTCACCTGCAACAACAAAATCAGTTTTTGCTGATACAGAAGAGGCTACCTTTCCACCAAGTTTTTCTATGATGTCAGATGCTTGATCACGAGAAAAAAGTGATAGTTTTCCCGTTAAAACGAGCGTCTTACCATTAAACGCATGTTCGACAACGTCTTCTTTTTCATGCGTCATGTTTAATCCTTTTTGTTTTAGAAGTTCGATGTGTTCTATGTTTTTAGAGTCACTGAAATAGGAAACAATAGATGTGGCAATCATCTCACCAATATCACTCATTTGAATAAGATCATCATAGTTTGCATGCATTAATAAATCCATAGACGGATATTGTTTGATTAATAATTTGGCTACTTTCGCACCAACATGTTTAATACCTAAACCAAAGATGAGACGATCTAGGGTTTGGTTTTTGCTGTCTTCAATCGCTTTTAACAATTTTTCAACTTTCTTTTCACCAAATCCAGGAATCTCTTTAAGTTCATCTTTAAACATGTAAAGATTATAGATATCAACGATTTGATTGAGATATCCAAGTTCATGCAAAATCTCAACAACCTTTTCACCGAGTGTATCGATATCCATTGCTTGACGTGATGCAAAATGAATCAGTGTATTAATATTTTTACCTGGACATTCTGGGTTTTGGCAATAGTAATCTGCTTCACCAGGTTTTCTTTCTAACTTAGAACCACAAACTGGACATGCTTCAATCATACTAAAAGGTTGTTGCTCTTTTCGTTTATCCATGTTAACTTGGACAACTTCAGGAATAATTTCACCTGCTTTATGTACAATAACAAAATCACCAATACGAATGTCTTTAGCTAAAATATAGTCCTCATTATGAAGTGTAGCACGTGCCACGGTTGTTCCTGATACAAAAACAGGTTCTAGTTCAGCAACCGGTGTAACAACACCTGTACGACCAATTTGGAATGTTATATCTTTTAATAACGTTTCAACTTGTTCTGCTTGAAACTTATATGCTGTTGCCCATTTAGGGAATTTAGCTGTATAACCAATTTGGTCATATAAGTTAAATTCATTGACTTTAATCACGACACCATCGGTATCATAAGGCAATGCTTTTCTGAGAAGATCATATGAATTTATTATTTGGATAAGTTCTTCAACATCCTCACATAATTTAAAATGTGGGTTAACCTTAAATCCTAAAGAAGATAAATAAGTTAATGCTTCATATTGTGTGTTCACGTATTGTTTAGCATCAACAATCGTATAAACAAACATGTCTAATTGACGTTTAGCCACAATCTTAGAATCTAATTGGCGTATGGTTCCAGCTGCCGCATTTCTAGGATTAGCAAATAACGGTTCATTGTTATTCATACGTTCTTCATTAGCAAGTTTAAAACTTTTATGTGGCATATAAATTTCACCACGAACTTCGATATCAATCGCCTCTGATAGACGTAAGGGTAAACTTTTAATCGTTTTAACGTTATGGGTAATATCTTCACCAACAACACCGTTGCCACGGGTTGCTGCGCGTTTAAAAAGACCTGCTTCATAAACTAAACTGACAGCAAGTCCATCAATTTTAAGTTCGGTTGTGTAATGATAACCCGAGGTTACTTTGTTAATACGTTCATCAAACGCTCTAAGTTCAGTTTCATCAAATACGTTAGATAGACTCATCATAGGAACTTGATGTGTCACTTTTTCAAATCCATCTAAAACAAAACCACCAATCTTTTCGGTCGGTGAGTCTACGTGTTTGTATTGTGGATATGTATGTTCCAGTTCAACCAATTCTTTTAACAACCGGTCGTACTCAAAATCAGTGAGTGTTGGCATATCCTTTGTATGGTAATCGATATTCGCTTGATTGATGATATTGACAAGCTCATCGATGCGTTTTTTGATGTCCATTTTCATCACCCAGTGATATTATATCACTAATTCTTTGGGGATTAGAGGATTTAATCCCACTTTCCAAGATGAAGGGTGATGATGTGAAATGATGGTTTTGACCATCATGAGAAATATGTGTTAAACATAAGATATGTTTAGCCCTCGTCATCGCAACAAACATCAATCTGCGTTCCTCTTCAAGTGCACTGATCCGGTTGATTCGTCTAGATGGTAAGAGATGATCCTCACAACCTATGATAAAAACGAGATCAAACTCTAACCCTTTTGCTTGATGAATAGTGAGCAAAGATATGCCATCTTGTTCTGTGGTTTCATCATCATGAATCTTAAATGGTATATGCATATCATGAAGTGTCATCATGAGTTGATAAGCTCGATGGTGATTACGGTAAAGAATAGCGATTTGATCAAAAGAGATTCCCTTGTGATTCGCAAGTTTTATCTGTGATATAAGCCATAAAGCTTCATTCTCATCATCTTTAAAGTGTAGAGAAAAGACGTTTCCTTTGCTTAGATGTGTTGGTTTTAATTCCTTTTTATAAGAGCGGTTATTTCTCTTAATTAAGCGGTTTGCAGCTATAATGATAGATTGATATGAACGATAATTGTACGTTAGTTTTTCTACTTTTGCATGATAATCTTTAACATACTGATCGATGATGCGAGATGATGCACCTCTGAATTGATAAATGGATTGATCTGGATCTCCAACAGCTAAGACATGCGTGTTATGTCTAATCAGTTTTTTTAGGCACTCATACTGAAGTAGATTGGTATCTTGAAACTCATCAATAAAAATATAGCGATATGAAAAACTGATCTGACCTTTCTGCAAAGCTTTATAAAAGAGAATGAGTAGATCATCATAATCAACTTGTTGGTATTGCTTAAGTTCTTCTTGATAAGCTACATAGAACTTTGGTTTTCTGGTTTTATATAAACTGTTTTTATACATCGTAACCTGTAACAACTGATCTTGTGTGTAATGATCTAAAACACGTTCATCGATTAAATCAAACGCCATATGAAGATCATCTTTTAATGTAATATATGCGAGTTGATGAAAGGTATGTATAGCAAGTCCATCTTCATGTAATCTTTCTTTCATCTCATGACTTGCCTTTCTGGTAAATGTGATAGCTAAAATATCTTGTGGTTCTACACCTTCCTTTAACAAGGTCTTAATACGTTCAACGATGACACGTGTCTTACCGGAACCAGCACCAGCTAATAAAAAAATGAAGGGATCTTTACTATTGACCACCTTCATTTGTTCTTCATTTAATATCATATGATCACCTATCTTATGATAGATGCTTATGATTAGTTTTTCTTTTTTCTTAATGCAGGATGACTTTCTAAAATCTTCTTAATGCCATGTGGCATTGCAAACGCAATTGTTGCAATATCATCATCGATACGAACGACAACACCTAATCCAAATGCTGTATGATCAACCTTGTCACCAACCTTAAGCAGATGACTTCCACCACCTTCACTAATACCTTCATATTTAGGTTCTTCAAAACGAAGTCGAGATTCTTGAATAAAGCGGGATGGATAGGTATATCTGATTGATCCATAAACCATACGTTGATCAGCATAACTTAAATAGAGTCGTTCTTTAGCTCGTGTGATACCCACATAAGCGATACGACGTTCTTCTTCAAGTTCTGATGGATTCATTAGTGAGCGATCAGACGGGAAAATGCCTTCTTCCATAACTACCATGAATACAACACGGAATTCTAATCCTTTGACCTGATGATATGTTGATAATCTCACGCGATCATGATCATCAATCTCTTGATCTTGATCGGTGTATAATGCGATTTGATCAAGTTGTTGAGTAAGCTTTTCAACAAATGATCCTTCATAATAAAGATCACCACGTGTAAACACGTTTTGTAGTTCCTTAAGGTTATCGATACGATCATCAGCTATCTCATCATTTTCTGCTCTTAACATATCGATGTAACCTGTTTTACCCATGACATATGGCATGATCTGTTCAAGATTTTCCATCTCACCAAACTTTTCTTGCATGTCTAAAATAAGCTGTTTAAACGCGATTAAAGATTGTCTCGATGATGGTGTTAGGTCAGCATGTTCAATCGCTTCAAACATAGATGTACCAAGTTCACGGGCTTTTAATTCTAACTTCTGAACAGATACTAAACCAATGGAGCGCTTAGGTACATTCACGATACGCTTTAAATAGAAATCTTGATATGGATCTATGACTAAACGAATATAGGCTAAAGCATCTTTAACTTCTTTACGTTCATAGAAAGAGATACCGCCATAAATAATATAAGGCATACCTTCTTTAATCATCGCTTCTTCAAACAGACGAGATAATGCATTGTTTCGATAAAGAACTGCAATCTCTTCATAGCGAACACCTAGATCATGAAGTCTTCTGATCTCGTTAACAACAAAGAAGCTTTCTCTAATATCGGTTTGTGCGTGATGAATGTATGGGAGTTCACCCATACCGAGATCACTCTCAAGTGTTTTAGCAGATGGTCGATTGAAATTATTGTTAATCAACTGATTCGCAGCATTTAAAATATGGTTTGTTGAACGATAGTTTTTCTCTAAAACGATTTGTTCAGCATTGAAATCCTTCATGAAGAGTCGTGCATTTTCGTAATTTGCACCACGGAATGCATAGATGGACTGATCAGGATCTCCAACTACAAACACATTTTTATGTTTAGCTCCTAAGATGGATAAAAGTTTATATTGAATGACATCAGTATCCTGGAACTCATCAACTAAAATGTAATCAAATGCATGTTGATAGTAATCTCTAATATGTGGATAGTCTTCAAAAAGTTGTAAAGGATAAAGCAAGAGATCATCAAAGTCTACGAGTTGATTAGTTCTTAAGTATGCTTGATAGTTTTTATAAATCTTTTCTTCATCTGTTCTTTCAAACTCTTCAAGTCGTCTTGTTTTATATAACGAAATTAAATTTTTTAAACTCTTCAACGAAAACATCTTAACATCAAGTTCTAATTGTTTAATCACATCTTGAATAATCTTTTTACCATCGTCTTCATCGATGACATTGAAGTTAGGACGATAACCATAAGGTAGTTCAGCAATGTGTCTTCTTAAAATATTTAAACCTAATGCGTGGAATGTATATAACCAAACGTCCATCGCATGTGGACCTGTCATGTTAATGACACGTTCCTTCATTTCACGAGCAGCTTTATTCGTAAATGTCACCGCTAAAATACGTGAAGGGTTTGCGCCATTCATGATGAGATAAGCAATACGTGATGTTAATGTTTTTGTCTTTCCTGTGCCAGCACCAGCAACAACAAAAAGCGGTCCACCAGGGTGAACAACCGCTTTAAATTGAGATTCATTTAGGGTAGCAAGCCAGTTCATGGCACACCCACTTTCTTATTTATACGAACTCTTTAACGGTACAATTTCATTGAAAATTAAGTGATCTTTCTTCGAATCAAGATCGGTATTGAAATAACCGTTTCTCATAAATTGGAATTTATCCTGAGGTTTAACATCGCCTAAGGCTTCTTCAACAAACCCGAATTTCTTTTCCCATGAATTTTGATTGAAACGATCCATAAGATCCATATCATCATCACCAATGATCATAGGCCCAAAGAAGTTGAATTGTGCAGGTACTGCGTGTGTTGCAGAAACGAAATGAATCGTTCCATTAGGTTTTCTTGAATTGAAGCCCGATCCTGAACGTGTTTCAGGATCATAAGTTGCTAGTACTTCGATAACGTCACCTTCATCATTATAGACGACATCAACTGCTTTGATGAAATAAGCGTAGAATAATCTTACTTCATCACCTAATGATAATCTCTTATATTTGTTGTTAGGTTTTGTAACAACGAAATCATCTTTTTCAATGAAGAGATGCTTCGAGAAAGGAACTTTTCTTGATCCTAATTCAGGATGATCTTGATGATATAACACATCAAAATATTCCACTTGATTTTCATCATAATTGGTTATAGTCACTTTTAATGGATTCAATATCGCCATAGCTCTTGGAGCTTTTTCGGATAAATCATCACGAACTGCAGCTTCAAGCATATCGATACTAACAGTTGAATTCACTTTTGATAAACCTGTCGAAATAACGAAATTACGAATGGCTTCTGGTGTATAACCGCGACGTCTTAAACCTGATAGTGTTGGCATTCTTGGATCGTCCCAACCCATAACTTTATTTTCTTCAACAAGTTGACGTAAGAAACGTTTACTCATAACCGTGTTTTCAATCGATAAACGACCGAATTCAATCTGTCTTGGTACTTTAGGCATTTCTGTTTCTCTAACTACCCAATCATATAATGGACGATGATCTTCAAATTCTAAAGAACATAAGGAGTGCGTAATACCTTCAATAGCATCTTCCAATGGATGTGCGTAGTCATACATGGGATAGATGCACCACTTTCTACCCGTGTTATGATGTTCTGCAAAACTGATGCGATAAATAACGGGGTCTCTCATATTCATATTGGGAGATGTCATATCAATCTTTGCTCTTAATACGCATTCACCTTCGCTGAACTTGCCAGCACGCATGTCTTCAAATAGTTTTAAATTTTCTTCAACAGTACGATTTCTATAGGGTGATTCAACACCTGGTGTTTGTAGATTGCCACGGTTTCTTGCAATCTCTTCTGCAGTTGAATGATCCACATAAGCTAATCCTTTTTTGATTAAAACAATCGCTCTTTCATACATTTCTTCGAAATAGTTGGACGCAAACAAAATACGCTTTGGTTCATATCTTAACCAGCGAATGTCTTCTAAAATGGATTTGACGTATACATCGTCCTCTTTACTAGGATTTGTGTCATCATATCTTAAGTTTGTTGATCCACCATATTGTCTTGCACTTTCAAAATTTGTGATGATTGCACGTGCATGCCCAATGTGTAAAAATCCATTAGGTTCTGGTGGAAATCGTGTGATAATTTCCTTGTGTTTACCTGACTCTAAGTCAGATTCGATAATACTTGTGATAAAGTTTGATATTTTATCCATGATATGTCACCTCATTGTCTCATTTATTATATGATAAAACCCCTTAAACTACAAGTTTAAAAACAAAAACACTCTCATGATGAACATGAAAGTGTTTACGTTATTTTTTTATTTATTATGGGAGAAGACCAAACAAATCTTCATAGGTGAGACCAGTACCTTCAAATGCTGTTAGCATATCATCGAAGAGTTGTTGCTGTTCTTCATCTGTTAAATCATCAAGTTCAGTCATTAAGTCTTCAACTGCTTGAGTTGGATCACCATTTGGATCTTGAACTTCAGTTAATAAATCATTGATGGCATCATTGAGTTCAGGTGGATAAGATGGGTCTCCTGCAATTTGATCTAAAACATCCTGAACAGCATCTTGGATTTCTTGTAGTGGAATGGTTTCGCTTAATGAAACATAAATTCTTAGTTTATCATTCACTAAAGCAACGGATTCAATACCCATACCAGCTGCATCCATTTGTTGGTCAAAATTCTTAATAACAAATGCACCATTTTCGATAATTTCGTTATCACCTAACATCGTTAACACGTTTGCAATGTGTTCATTGGTTAATGTGACTTCACCTGCATTAAGTTCATTTAAGACAATTCGTAAATCAGACCCAGAGATTTCTGGTGTCGCGTCAATCTTAACAATCGTATTAAATGATTTCAATGGATCTGTTGTATCTTCAATGGTCATTGGAATGTTGACCACAAAATCACCATTCATCGTGATATAGGGAACAAATGCTGTCATGTTATACTTTTCAAACATTGTCGTTTGGAGAATAACACCAGGAACAGCTTGATTACCACGCATAAAATATTCAAATACTCTATTAAGCGTTAAAGCATCAAGTTCAATAAATGGTGTTGGGTCATCACTACCGAGTGTTGAGAAAATCATTGCACTTGCCTTAGCGGCTAAGATTGCTTGTAATTCAGTATCATTTGCAATCTTATCTTCATCAGCTAAAACAAATGGAGCTGTATCATCTTTTAACTTACCTAAAGCTAAGTTTACACCAAAGTCTTCATCTTCAAAACCAATCTCTAAGAGTTCATTTTCTTCAATAAACGCTAAGAGTGATTGAATCATCGCTTTTTGTTGATCGTCTTCAATCATTTGTTCAATCACAGAATCAACGCTCATTCTAATTTCACGATTCGTCGCATCAAATGTTGCTAAACCATTGAGTTGACCATCAATCAATTCTTTAATGGATTGACCAGCGACTTGTTCAGTAATCCATGAAGCCACGCTAAATGTCCACGCGAGTGGTAAATTACCAATCGTGAGCTTATCTAATTTTAAGACAATTTCATCCGTATCAGCTGTAATCTTAAACGCTATCAATAAACGTGTTTGATAGGTAAAAGATGAAACAAAAATATGTGCGCCTGATTCAATTTCAATCACATCATCCTTGAAACGAACCCATGAACCTTGATAACCATAAAAATCTTCTTTAATGACATAATTTTTATCATCATCAGAAGCGCCATCTAATAAATAATTTTCATTAATGGAACGCATTTGATTGAGAATTAATGCATTCGCATCAGCTTGAGCTAAGGATAGACCCACGCTGGAGTTAACATCATTAGATAATAGAAAACTATCGACATCCTCTTGGATCATTTCCGTTAAGGATACCGCTTGAATATCACCAAAATCATCTGTTGGAATAGTTACTGGTTTATACAGTAAACCCAATATAATCAGTGGAATAGCTAGAATCGACAAAATAGGTAACACGATGATTTTAAATAGAAACTTCATGGATAATCACCCCTTTAATTAGTTATATCTTAATACCAATATACAAAAAATACAATATATTCGCATGCGAATTGAAAGAATATGGAAATACACTTCACCTTTTAAAAAATAAAAAAAGATAAAAGCGTTTAGCTTTCATCTTCAATTGATAATGATGAGTCACCGCCCAATAAGTAATTGGGAAGTGCACCTTTGATCTTAAATTGATAATAGGCAGCAGCACCAATCATGGCTGCATTATCTGTGCAATACTCCATGCCGGGAATAATGATTTCTTTATCAGGAATTTCTTTGAATATACGCGAACGAAGTCCTTTGTTTGCTGCAACGCCACCAGCAACAATAATTTGTTTAACATCATAATTTTCAGCAGCTAGTTTTGTCTTTTCAATGATAACGTCAAGGACTGAAGCTTGGAATGATGCACACATGTTAGGAACGTTAATTTCTTCATGTCGTTGTTCTGCATTATGCACTAAATTAATTACTGCACTCTTTAATCCAGAAAAACTAAAATGATAAGCTTTTCTATCTAAGAAAGGACGAGGTAGACGATATGTATCCTCGCCTTGTTGTGCAAGCTGATCAACCAAAGGACCACCAGGATAACTTAAGCCTAATGTGCGAGCAACTTTATCATAAGCCTCACCAACTGCATCATCTTGAGTAGTTCCTAAAAGTTCAAAAGACATGTGTTCTTTCATGTAGATTAATTCGGTATGTCCGCCTGATACTAATAGAGCAAGTGCGGGGAATTTCATCTCATGCTCAATACCTGCAGCATAGATATGACCATGCAAATGATTAACACCCATCAAAGGTTTTTGATAAGCATATGCAAATGCGGTTGCTGCATTGATGCCTACAAGTAAAGACCCGATTAAACCAGGTCCTTTTGTAACTGCAACTAAGTCTAAGTCTTCAGGCTTTACATTGGCTTGATGAAGCGCTTCTTCAAAGATTCTTGTCATGTGGACAACATGGTTTCTTGATGCAATTTCAGGTACGACACCACCATAAACTTGGTGGATATCAATCTGTGATAATACGATGTGTGATAGTACTTCCTTACCATCTTTTACGATTGCAACACTACTTTCATCACATGATGATTCAACAGCTAAAACAATCATTTGTCCACCTCCTTCATATAGACGATTGCGTCTTCATTTGGATAATATTGTTTGCGTTTATGTGAAACTTTAAACCCACAAGATTCGTAGAATCGTCTTGCGTTTATATTGCTCTCTCTAACCTCTAAGGTTAATAAGGATACGTGTTCTTTCTTAAGTTCTTCAAGCGTATAAGCCATTAATTTGTGGCCATACCCTTGATGCTGATCCTGAGGATCAATTGCGAAATTCATGAGTTCAGCTTGTTCATCAACTCTTAGTCCAATGAACCCAATGAAATGATTTTCTTCTTCGATGACATACATGCGTGAAAAAGGATTGATGCTCATTTCATCGTACAAAAACTTCTCTCCGAGTGTCTCATCAAACACTTGATTTTCAAGTGCGACAATCTTCGTGATATCGTTAATCGTTGCTCTTCTGATGGACATTGTTTTCTGCTTCCGTCTTTCTTAAATAATTAGGAACAAGGCCATGAACATCTGTTACTTCAACACTCTTTTCTCTAAGACGTTTGGGGTTAACCAAAAAGCTTCTATCATCAATAAAAACAGTTTGAGCTTTCACGTACATGGAATCTTCTTTTAAGTCTGAAAGTTTACGATAATCATCTTCTAAAATGGTTTCTCCGTTTTCATAGACCGCAGAAAAAACATAGCCTCGTCTCGCATCAATCAGTGCTGCAACTCTTCCTTCATAACCGGATGTCATAAAGAAGAGTGAACTAACAGTTCTTAACTTAACAGCCTTGGCATAAGCTAACATTTTACCGACAACAACCGCGATACGAATACCTGTGTAGGATCCTGGTCCATAACCGATAATGAGTTCATCGATTTGATCAAGTCTTAATTTATTTCTTTTCAAGACTTGATCAATGCGATCAACTAAATATTTTGCATGATCTTTTGTAGCAAATCTAATACTATAATCTACTAAAATATCATCTTTAGCTAAACCCACATACATGACATTGGTCGATACATCAAAAAATAGAGTTCTCATATATACTTCACCGCACGTTTACATGGAATACCTACACACTCCATGGTAAACTCTCTTTCTGAATCAGAAAGTGTTTTAATTGAGATTAATAAATAATCTTTAGGTAATAACCCTGCAGCTTGAAATGGCCATTCGACAACGATCATACCTAAACCATCAATGTATTCTTCTAAATCAAAATCGCTTCCCACACCCTCTAAACGATAGAGATCTAAATGGTATAGCGTCTTGAGACGATCCTTTGATTTATATTTTTTCATGAGTGTAAAGGTTGGGGAATTGACGACATCCTTAATATCAAGTGCTCTTGCTAAACCTTTGGTCAAGGTGGTTTTACCTGAACCAAGATCACCGTCTAATAGAATGACGACTTTTTCTTCATCCTTCAAAAGTAAACCGAGTTCGTATCCCAGAGCCTCGGTTTCACTTGCTGAATATGTTTTTTTAACTTTCATCAAATAGTCCTACTTTAATATGTGTTCATAACCTTTTTTTCCAAGGAGTGCAAACATATTTTTCTTATATGCTTCAACACCTGGTTGATTGAATGGGTTCACATCTATCAAATATGCTGACATCGCACATGCTTTTTCAAAGAAATAAACGAGATATCCAAAGGTATAAGCATCCATCGTTGGAATCGTTAAAAGCATGTTGGGTACACCACCATCTTTATGTGCCATCATCGTTCCCGTGAGGGCTTGTTGATTCACATAAGATAAAGGTTTACCTGCTAAGTAATTAAGTTCATCTAAGTCATTTTCTTCTTTTGGAATAATCACATCAGAAGCTGTATTTTCTACTTTAATAACCGTTTCAAAAAGATGACGTTCGCCTTCTTGGATGTATTGACCTAGTGAATGAAGATCAGTTGAGAAACCAGCGGATGCTACAAACAATCCTAGGTTATCTTTACCTTCAGATTCACCAAATAATTGTTTCCACCATTCGTTTAAGTAGAGTAAGTTAGGTTCATAACCAACAAGCATTTCAATCTTTTTACCGCTCTTGTAGAGTAAATAACGTGTTGCAGCATATAGATAAGCTTTGTTTTCTTCTAAATTTGTTTTTTTGAATTGTGTGTATGCGTCTTTTGCACCTTTTAAGATCTCTTTTGTTTTAATACCTGCAGCTTCTAATGGTAATAGACCTACAGCTGTTAACACAGAGAATCTTCCACCAACATCATCAGGAATAACAAACATTTCATATCCTGATTCTTTTGCTACTGTATAAAGTGCACCGCGTTTACGGTCTGTTGTTGCGTAAATTCTTTCTTTTGCTTCTTCTTTACCGACTTTATCTTCTAATAACTTTTTCAAAACTCTAAACGCAATCGCAGGTTCTGTGGTTGTTCCTGATTTAGAGATCACATTGATAGAGAATTTTTTATTTTGTAAGTATGATACAAGTTCATTCAAATAAGAACCTGACATTTGATGACCTGCAAAAACGACTTCAAGTTTTTGTTTTTTAAAAGGAACATTTAAAAATTCTAAGCCTGCTTTAGCTCCTAGATATGATCCACCGATACCAATAACAACAAGCACTTGGCTTTGTTTTCTAATCTTTTTTGCTGCTAATTGGATACGTTTGTATTCTTCTTTGTCATAGGTTTTAGGTAAATCTAACCATCCGAGGTAGTCATTGCCTTTACCTGTTTTTTCATGAATCATTTTGTGAACTTCTTTAACTTGCTTTAATAAGCTTTCTGGTTGCACATCTAAAAATGAACGTGCATCCTCAATGTTTAATTGAATGTGTGACATTATTTCTTTTCCTCGATTCTTTGTTTTGCTTTCTCTACCCAGTGAGGTAGTGCTTTTGATAAGGTATGGAACCCTATTTTAATCTTGACCATTTTTTGTATTTTTGGGTGTACTGGATTGGCTTGTTTATAGGATAATTTAAGACGTTTTTGTTCTTCATCGATGTCTAAAACAACAACCTCAACTTCATCACCGACACACATCAATTCTCCAATGGAAGAAACATACTGATCTGATAATTCAGAGATGTGAATGAGACCGCTATAATCTTCATAAGAAACGAAGACACCATATGATTGAATTCCTGTAATTTTGCATGTAATTTGATCATTAATTTTCATATCCAAAACCTCGACAGTATTATATCACATTTTTATAATGTGATGTTAGGATAAGAAAAACGAGCTAATGCTCGCTATTCGTTTGATAAATAAATACCTAATCCACCTAATCCCACATGAGCTGATACGACCGGACTGATGATACCTGTTAGTTTGGTGTGAACCAGTTCACCGAGTTGCACGAGTTCATGTTCTAATTCTTTAGCTTCAATGCTACGATCGACAAAAGCGATGTAAACCGTAACGTTGCCAAATGTTATCATTTTTTTAACTTCCTCTTTAAGATAGAGGATAACATTTCTAAAACTTCTAACTTTATGCTCAAGTTCTAAAACACCTGATTTGAATCTGAGTATTGGTTTAATCTTTAAGACATTGCCAATGATGGCAGATACCTTACCAATACGTCCGTTTTTAACAAGTGTTTGTAAATTATCAACCGTAAAGATGAGTGATCCCTTTTTTTTGATCTCTTCGAGATATTTCAAAGCTTCTTTAATGCTTTTACCTTCATCTAGTAATGATATCATTTTTTCTGATAGATACAAGCCACCATTGATGGTTGTTTCACTATCGACGACATGAATATGTTCATTTTCTAAGATTGTTTGAGCGAGTGATGCACTGTTGACTGTACCTGATAATGTTTTTGAGATGGTTAAACATAAGACATCTTGATACATAGCAAGTTGTTCTTGAAAAGCTTTCATAAATAACTCGGGAGCTGGCTGAGATGTCTTAACGTGCTTGCCATCTTGAAGTGCTTTAATCGTGATCTGAGGGTCCATATCACCATCAACATATTCTTTATCCTCAATTAAAACTTTAAGTGGAACAACAGAAATATGATGTTCCTCGATGAATGCTTTGGTTAATCCAAATGTTGAATCAACAACAAGTCCTACTTTGCGTATCATGTGATCACCCTTATTCTTTATAACTTTACTTTAGACACCATTTTATTATATCAAATCTATAAAAAAAATAAAGATATCTTTTTCATAAATCGTATCAGAAAAAAAGAGAGGATATCCCCTCTTGAATGTTTTAGTCGACGGTTACAACAGCAATAACACCTGGTACGTTTTCAAGCAACATGGTCTCGATACCTTGTTTTAATGTGACATCAAGGGCCATACATCCATCGCATGCACCAAGCATTTTAACGTAGACGATACCATCTTCAACATTGATGACTTCAATATCGCCACCATCACGTTGTAGGTAAGGTCTAACCTTTGTAATTAATGCTAAAACTTGTTCTTTGGTTTGATCCATAAAACTTCACCTGTCCTTCATCCGTTTTCAGTATACATGAATTAAACATTTACTTCAAATGATTTATTTTTCAGGTGTAAGTTTTACACGTTTTAACACATAATGTGCGCAATTCATACTGCATGATTCATTTAAATAATCAGGAATGCGCTTATAGCCATTTGCACTTTTAGGATCTGAGTTAAACCCCTTTAATCTTAAAATGCCTGAAGACATATCTCCCACTAAATAGGTGTATCTATCAAAAGCTACATCGACATAGCGTTCTTGAAAAGCAAGTAAGTCAAAAGCTTCTCTATAATTTTTAACAAGTTCAAATTGTCCAAATGGTGTATCGATTATCATAATTACTCCTTCTTTAATAAGACAACTGCTTCAGCAGCCATCGCTTTTTGTTCACCAATCGCATCCATCTTTTCATAGGTGGTTGCTTTAATGCTGATGTCGTCTGTTGGTATAGATAACAACTGGGATATGCTCTTTCTAATGTTTGCAATATGTGGATTGAGTTTAGGTACTTCTGCATAAACGGTAGCATCGATATTAACAATACGATAACCTTTGTGTTGCATGAGAACCTGAACTTCTTTTAAAATGAGTTTTGAGTCAATGCCTTCATATTTAGGATCTGTATCAGGAAAATGTGTTCCTAGATCACCAAGTGCTAGTGCACCTAAGATAGCTTCACTGATGGCGTGTAGTAAAACATCGGCATCGCTATGACCTAGTAAACCTTTATCACTTGGGATTTCGATGCCACCTAACCAAAGAGGTCTTCCTTCAACGAATTGATGTATGTCAAAACTATGACCAATGCGCATATGTTCATCCCTTTCATTTAAGATTGCTTTAATGTAAGCAAAGTCCTGTGGATACGTCACTTTAATGTTAGGCTCATCATTGAAGACAATTTTAATTTTTTCTTCAGGATAGAAAGCTTGATAAAGTGAAATGTCATCATCATGGGCTTCACCGTTTCGGATATAAGCGTACCTGATTTTCTCAGTTAAAAATGCTTGAGGTGTTTGAGCAAGTAAATATTCTTCACGATTCACAGATGTCATGTTAGTTCCCGTACCATGTTTTAATGCAGATGATACTTTTTCAGCTAATAAAACTGCATCATGATATTCCAGTTCTTTTTCAACTGATAAAATCGCTTGTTTCGAGATAAGTGGTCTTGCTGCATCATGAATAAAGACGTAAGGTGTTTCAACTGCTTTTAATCCATTGGTCACAGACTCAGATCGTGTTTTGCCACCAATGACAACTTTGATATCTTCTGTAACGTATTTTTTAATTTGGTTTAAATCATCTTTAGATACAACTAAAACAATATCATAACCTAATGATTGAAACATGTTAACACTATATAGAAATAAAGGTTTATGATTGACTTCATAAAGTATTTTTGAATGATTAAGTTTTGCGCGTGTTCCAGCTCCAGCTGCAACGATAACTGCTGTATTCATGTGTTACCCCGTTATAACATCGTCAAGTTGTTGATCATAATCATCATGCTCAACATCATTGACATATTGAAAATCATAGATGACACCTATTACATGATGTGGTCGATTGGCTTGTAAAAAACGATCATAATAGCCTTTACCATAACCAATACGATATCGATCATGGGAAATGGCAAGTGCAGGTGTCAACATCAGATCAATGTGATCTGTGTAGTGAACTTCATCATGGTGTGGTTCTCTAACACCAAAGTTTGATGTTTCCCATGCCATGTTTTTATGATAAAGATAGAAGTGGATACCATCTTTTTCAACACGTGGAAAAAGGAATTTCTTATCATCTGTCAAAAGTGATAAGAGATTCACTTCATCTTTCATAGGATAGAAAAGTGCAACCACTGAAGCATGTTGATAGCGTTGATCTTGACGAATGCAATCTACGATGGTCGATGACTGACGTATTTTTTCATCCATGCTCATCGCTTTTCTTTGATCTAGCATCAAAGATCTTAATTCTCTTTTTGTCATGAAACAATGTCCTTATAGTAACATCCGTGTGCTGTAAACTGTGGGTTCTCTGCAATCTTTAAAGCTTGAAGAGCTGCTTGATAAAGTTGGTGTTCATCGTGTGCATCACTACCACCGATTGCTATACCTGCAAATACTTCAAGTTCAACAGAGATTGAACCATATTGCATCACGAGATTCAAGAATGTCTTATTCGATTTAATTCCCTGTTGTAAAATATCAATCTTACGTGGGTCTGTGATGGTGACAGCAAATTCTAATCCTGACATTCTAAAGATATCGCCACTTTCTGTAACGAAGGATGTCCGCATTTTCTTAATATATTCAGCCATGAGCATATTGGATACTTCACGTCCGTGCATGTCATTAAGCTTAGGAATGTTTTTTAGTTTGAAGATCACAAGTTGGAAATAACGATTTTCCCTAAAGAGTTTGTTCATCGAAACCATCAGTTCATTATCATCTTTTAAACGATCTAATTCATCGATGTTACTAGCGAGATAATGCTTGGTTTTCATCGGATTTAATGTTCCCATGATGATAGCTTGATTGGTATCTTCAAATAAACGTTTACCTTTTTCTTTAAACCAACGGTATTGTCCGTTTACCATGATGCGATAAGACGTGCTATATTGTTTTTTATTAATTGTTAAATCGCCCAATAAAGCCAGATATTTCTTTAAGTCTTCCGCTTCAATCATGCGTCTAAAATCTGTTAAATCAAGCGTATTAGATGGGAGATTTAAGAATTCAACAAGTTTATCTGATGCCCAAATAACTCGTTCATCTAAATCAATATAGAACAATCCTTCTTCTGATATTTCAAGTGTTGCAATAAATTTATGTCTGATGCTTTCCAATTCGAAATTTCTTTCTTGAAGTTCTTTTTCTACAGCAAGCATATCAAAGTTAGACTTCTTTTCACCAACACAGATACGCCCTTTATACTTGCCTAAAGCATAGACAGGTTGCATGACCATGTGGAGAATGACAGGGTTACCATCTACATTGAGAAAAGTTAATTCCTCAACTTCTGAATCTCCTTGTTTAGCGCGTTCTTTATAACTGAGATAGTAACTTTCTAATTGACGATTGTTGACTTCTTGTGTATTAAGTTTTTGGAATCTTACTGTCTTATTAAAGATATTAAAGAGTTTCTTCCCAATCACTTCATCTTTTTCAAAACCAATTTCTCTTAATAAACTTGAAGACATATCTTTAATTCTTTCCTTGTGGTCAACAACGTAATATGTATTCCATCTAGAATTTTTAATTGACTTAACAAAAAGTTGATAATGGTTGGCTTTAAGAATCGCTGTTTTAAATGTGGCATATAATATAAGGATAAAGAATGCGTACACGAAGAAGTTATATCCAATGTAGATGTCCTCATATAGTGAGTTGCCTAGTACAAATGATTTATAAACAACCAATACGGTTACAGCTACTGCAACGTTGAAAAAACCGATAACCAATCGGTTTTTTAGTACTTTCTCAGATTGTATACTTTGAATCACAACCAAAAATAATGTGAAGACGGTTATGATTAAAGGATAAATGGGATGCTGTAACATAAAATCACCAAGCCACTTCTAAAACATAGGTTATGAATAAAATCAATAATGTGAAGATTAATGAAACCACATAAATCATCCATTTATTTTTATTAAAGAATGCCGATGTTTTTTCAGCTAAGTTTCGATTTGCGAACGCTTTAAGAGGTTCAAAGATAAATGTTAATATCGTTTTAATAACTTTCATATGATCCTCCTTATTTCATGAACATATTGATGTATTCCATCAATTTGTCACGATCGTTAATTTTAAGCATAATACCCTCAACAGCAATAGAAACACTACCAGTTTCTTCAGAAACGATAATGGTTAAACTGTCTGTGATTTCACTAATACCAAGTCCAGCACGATGTCTTGAACCTGTTGTTTTTTCGAAGTTCTCGTTATCTGAAAGAACGAAATATGCACCTGCACACAAAATGGAATCCCCACGGATGATAACTGCGCCATCATGTAGTGGTGTGTTTGGTGTAAAGATGTTAATAAGTACTTCTTTAGAAACTTCACTATTCATCATAATCGCACGTTCTGCATATTGATCGAGTGTATTATGTTTTTCAATGGTCATCAGTGCACCTATTTTTTGACTTGATAGATACATGGCTGCATCGACGATAGCCTGTTTAGTACGTTCACTACCCATGACGACATTTTCGTTTCTAGAATCTGCTTTCCATACAAACTCTAAGGATCTTCTGATATCAGGAGCCATAATCACAATTAGTAATATAGGTAACCATTCAGCAAGATATGATAAAATCTTAGAGCTGATGAGTAAATCAAAATAATTAGCAACAAGAGCTAAGATATATATTAAGATAAAAGAGGCTGCAATCGACAGCATACGTTTGTTTGAAAGTAAAAACTTAACAAGGAAAACGACTAACACCCATACAAAATAAGCATCAACAATCACTTTCCAAATGGGAACCCCGAATATCATAACATCGCACTCCTTTTTACTAAACTTATTATATCACAAACACATATGTCGCATGAGAGAATTATCAAGTTATTTGATGTCATTGATTTAATCTAACGATGTTAACATTTTTTACATATCCAATCGACAAAACTGTTTGTTATTTGTTATAATCAAAATGTAGTTGTCAAAACCAATAGTTCATTGGTCAAGAAAAATAACAATTCAATCAACTTGCGTATAATCGTTTTGATACGGAAAACAAGTCTCTACCCTGCGCCGTAAATGCAGGACTACGCAAAGAAAATTTCTTTTTTGTCGTGAGATTTTTCTTTGCTGAAAATCTCATTTTTTATTTTTTTAGGAGGAAATTATGGCTAAAATTGGTGTTATTATGGGTTCTAAGTCTGACTTTGATGTGATGAAAGAGGGTATGGAAATCCTTGACTTATTTGGTATTTCTTATGAGAAAGATATTGTCAGTGCACACAGAACTCCTGATTATTTATACACATATGCTAAAGAGGCAGACCAAAGAGGTATCAATCTCATTATTGCTGGAGCAGGTGGTTCTGCACACCTTCCTGGCATGGTTGCTGCTTTAACTCATCTTCCCGTCATAGGAGTTCCCATTAAAACATCTAAATTGGATGGACTTGATTCTTTACTTTCAATCGTTCAAATGCCTTATGGTGTTCCTGTTGGTACGATGGCTATTAATGGATCTAAGAATGCTGCTCTTTTAGCTATTCGTATTTTGGGTATGAATGATCCAGTTATCGCATCAAAAATGATCGATTTTATGAAACAACAAACAGAGGACGTTTTAAATCATAAAGAGGTATTAGGTCTGTGAGAATCGGCATCATAGGTGGTGGTCAGTTAGGCATGATGCTTGCTGAAGCCGCAGAAAAGTTATCACATCAAGTATTTGTTTTAGAGCCTAATCAAAACCCTTCAGTTGCAAAAACACATGCCATCATCATTCCTTATGCTTATGATGATCCTCAAGGTTTAGACCTTTTGCATCACAACTCTGATGTCATCATTTACGAGTTTGAAAACATTAATATCGAACATATTAGAAAGTATGAACATAAAATGCCTCAAGGAATCAAAGCTTTAAAAATATCTCAAGATCGTCTTATTGAAAAAGAATTTGCTTCATCACTTGGTATACCAACTGCAGCTTACATACCGATCAATTCAAAAGCGGATCTTATAAATGGATTTTTTCCTTCTGTTTTGAAAACAACAAGATTGGGTTATGACGGTAAGGGTCAACAGCTCATTCAAAATATAGATGAACTATCAAGATGTCATATTGATCAACCTATGATTCTTGAAACATACATCGATTTTGATTATGAAGTAAGTGTTGTTTTAACGCGTGATTATTATGGCCAAATCGCTTATCTTCCACTGATAAAAAACGAGCATAAAGATGGCATATTGTTTACATCTAAACCTCTATGGGATGATGTTGACGACGTTCGGATGAAAGCCTTTCAATATGGAAAGATGATTGCTCAAGCTCTAAACTATGTAGGTACACTAGCGATTGAGTTTTTTGTTAAAGATGGTGCTGTCATCTTCAATGAAATGGCCCCACGTCCCCATAATTCTGGTCACTTCTCCATTGAAGGAGCAACCGTCTCTCAGTTTGAAAATATGATTCTTGCTGTAACAAACCAGTCAATAATCGAACCGCAAAAGACATGCTATAGTATGATGTTTAACATTTTAGGTCAACATCATGACTTGCTTAGACATGATCACAAATTGAATCATATCTTTGTTCATGATTACCATAAAAATAGTGTTAAACACAACCGCAAAATCGGCCATATCACATGTTGTGCAGATACCGATGATTTACTAAATGACTTAGAAAAGATGATGAGAGGAGCATATCATGATTAAGCGTTTGTACATTGAAAGACAACCTGATTATCAAATTGAAGTTGATGCCATCAAAACTGAATTAAGACATCTTTTTGGTATCCAGATTAAACATCTTTCTTATCACATTATCTATGATCTTGTAGGATTAAATGATGATGAAATCGATCAAATCACGTATGCTGTTTTCGCTGAAATTAATAAAGATATCGTTCGAAAAGAACTAAAGATCAATTCACCTTATATCGCATATGAATACCTGCCAGGTCAATATGATCAACGAGCAGATAGTGCTTCGCAATGCGTTGAACTCATACTTAATCGTAATGACTTCATCATAAAAACAGGAACGCTTCTAACCTTTAGTGAAGAAGTAACTGATGATGAAATCGAATTGATTAAACATCATTTGATTAACAAAGTTGAAGCCAGAGAAAAAGACTTATCACAGTACACATTAGATCAACCTCAAAAACCTGAATCTGTATATGCCTTGGATGGTTTTATTCATTTGTCATCTGATGAACTACATAAATTATATCAATCACTCAGTTTAGCCATGAGTTATGAGGATCTAGCATATATTCAGAATTACTTTATACAAAAAAAGAGGGAGCCATTAATCTCTGAAATTAAAATACTTGATACCTACTGGAGTGATCACTGTAGACATACGACATTTGAAACTATTCTTGATCACATAAAAATCGATGAATCACCCATTTCTTCTTACATTCAACAATCCTATTTAAACTATCAAGAAATGAAAAAGAAATTAAATCGGGAACACATGCCAACAACATTGATGGAGCTTGCTACAATCAATGCGCGTTATGAAAAAAAGTTCGGTAAGTTAAATGATGTTGAAGTATCTGATGAGCATAATGCAGCAAGTATTATGATCGATGTTGATATCGATGGTATTCAAGAACCCTGGTTATTGATGTTTAAAAATGAAACACATAATCACCCGACAGAGATTGAACCCTTTGGTGGTGCATCCACATGTCTAGGTGGTGCTATAAGAGATCCATTGAGTGGGCGAAGCTATGTGTATGGTGCCATGCGTTTAACAGGTGCTGCAGACATCACTGAACCTATTCAGCGAACACTTAAAGGAAAACTTCCTCAACGTGTGATCTCAAAAAAAGCAGCTGAAGGTTATTCTTCCTATGGTAATCAAATTGGTTTAGCAACAACATTCGTACAAGAAATTTTCCATGAAGGTTATCGTGCAAAACGTATGGAAGTTGGTGCTGTGATTGGTGCTGTTCCACAATCGTATGTAAAAAGAAAGCATCCAAAATCTGGTGATCTCATCTTATTGATAGGAGGTCGTACAGGTAAAGATGGCATTGGTGGAGCAACTGGTTCTTCTAAGCGTCATGAAACATCATCAATGAATACTTCATCATCTGAAGTTCAAAAGGGAAATGCCGTTATTGAGCGAAAAATCCAGAGACTATTTAGAAATCCTGAGGTCACTTCGTGTATAAAAAAAGCAAATGACTTTGGTGCGGGTGGCGTCAGTGTTGCTATTGGAGAATTGGCTGATGGTATACACATTGAACTTGATAAAATACCTTTAAAATATGAAGGATTAAGTCCACTTGATATTGCTATTTCTGAATCACAAGAGCGCATGGCGATTGTGATTGATCCACGTGACGAATCACACATCAAGTCATGTGCCTATGCTGAAAATCTTGAAGTAACAACTGTTGCAACCGTTACCGAAGAACCCATCCTTTTGATGACTTATCACGATGATGTAATCTGTGAGATTGATCGATCCTTCATTGACACATCAGGCGTCAAACAACATCAACATGTAAATATCAAAACTTCATATGATACATCATTGTTTCATAGAAATTATACAGGTGAAACGTTGAAAGATCGTATGATCAACATGCTTGATGATCTTAACATTACGTCACTGCAAGGTCTTGTTGAAATGTTCGATAGTACGATTGGATCAACCACAGTGATTCTACCTTATGGTGGTAAACACCAAAAAACCAAAGCTCAAACAAGTGTACAAAAAATACCTGTTCAAAACGGTAAAACTAATTCTGTATCTATCATGAGTTATGGTTTCGATCCTAACTTATCTGAACAAAGTCCTTATCATGGTGCTATGTATGCTGTCATCGATAGCATTGCTAAAACAGTAGCATCTGGTGGTGCTTACCAAAACATTCATTTATCTTTTCAAGAATATTTTGAAAAGTTAGGACAAGATGATGTCACATGGGGTAAACCTTTTCAATCTTTACTTGGAGCACTTGAAGTTCAAAAGGCATTTGGATTGGCTGCAATCGGAGGGAAAGATTCGATGAGTGGTACATTTGAACATCTTCATGTTCCTCCAACACTTATCAGTTTCGCTTTTTCAAAAGGTGATATATCAACTATTATCTCTAATGCATTCGTTTCTTCAGATTCTTTTCTTTATTTAGCAAAACACCATAGAAAAGAACATGATATGCCAAACTTTGAACAACTACAAACACTTTATGATGATATCCACCAGATGATCAAAAAGAGGATCATCCTATCAGCTTATGCTTTATCAACAGGTGGTTTAAGCGAAGCTATGATGAAAGCATCTTTTGGAAATCATATCGGTTTAGCTATTCAAACTGATCTCTCATTATTCGATCTTGATTATGGATCCATCTTGATTGAGTCACGCCAAGAAATCATCCACCCTGATTTTGTTTATTTAGGAAAAACAAATGACTCATCTTTTATTCAGATCAATGATGTGACACTTCATATTCAAGATGCCCTTCATGTGAATGAGCAAAAACTATCTCCGATTTATCCCATCATTCATCAAGAGCAATCTTCTATTCCCATCAAGCAAGTTGATCAACAAACGTCATATATCTTACCTAAACAACCCCCAATCAGCACAGTGAAAGTACTTCTTCCCATCTTTCCAGGAACTAACTGCGAATATGATAGTGAAAGAGCATTTATAGAGGCGGGTGCAGTTGTCGAATCGTTTGTATTTTGCAACCAAACACCTCACGATGTTCAAACATCTATAGCACTATTTGCCCATCATATTGATCAATGCCATATACTCATGCTAAGCGGTGGTTTCAGTAGTGGCGATGAGCCTGATGGTAGTGGCAAATATATAGCGAATGTACTAAAGCATCCTTTGATTAAAGAAGCTATTGATCGACTTAGAGAACGCAAGGGTTTAATTTTAGGTATTTGTAATGGATTTCAAGCATTGATTAAATCTGGTCTTCTTCCTTATGGTGAACTGACCTCACTTAATGAAAATTCACCTAACTTATATAAGAATGTCATTAAACGACACGTATCAAAAATGGTGAAAACAAAAGTTGTATCATCATCAAGTCCTTGGTTAGTTGGTATGATACATGAGGTTCATGATGTACCTATCTCGCATGGGGAGGGAAGATTCATTATCGATCAAGAACATCTGGATGACCTTATCTTACATAATCAAATAGCATTTCAATATGTCGATGATTACCATCAACCCACCTATAACCCCATCTACAATCCCAATGGATCAACTTATGCCATCGAAGGTATCCTATCGAAAGATGGTTTGATACTAGGTAAGATGGGGCACAGTGAACGTGTTATCGAAGATCTATATAAAAACTATCCAACTATAAAGAAACAAAATATATTTACCAATGCAGTCAATTATTTTAAACAAAGGGGTAACAAACATGAAACTTCTCTATGAAGGCAAAGCAAAAAAGGTCTATCAATCTGACGAACAGGAACAAAACATTATCGTCTACTATAAAGATGATGCTACTGCATTCAATGGTATTAAAAAAGCTCAAATCACATCAAAAGGTGAACTAAACAACAGGATATCATCTTTAATTTTTACTTACTTAACTGAGCATCACATTCCAAATCACTTCATCAAACAATTATCAGATCGTGAACAGCTCTGCAAAAAGGTTACGATTATTCCTCTTGAAGTGATTGTAAGAAATATCGTTGCGGGTTCTTTAGCGAAAAGACTTCAGATTGAAGAAGGGACACCCATTGAACACCCCGTTTATGAAATCTGCTATAAAAATGATGAGTTAGGTGACCCTTTGATTAACGATCACCACGCGGTGATGCTTAAGATTGCAACGTATGAAGAACTCAAACAAATTTATCAAATGACAGAAGAGATTAATCAACTCTTAATCGATTTCTTCCAGCGTGTAGGTATCATGCTTGTCGACTTCAAAATTGAATTTGGTAAAGATGTAGACGGTCAAATCATTCTTGCTGATGAAATCAGTCCTGATACATGCCGGTTATGGGATCAAAAAACACATGAAAAACTTGATAAAGATCGTTTTAGACGTGACCTTGGCAGCATCAAGGAAGCTTATGAAGAAATATTTAATCGGATTAAATCATGAGACGAAAAAGAGATTATATGTTTGATGATCATCCAAAGGAGGAATGTGGTGTCTTCGGTGTTATCAATGTTGAAAATGCAAGTGAAGTTCTCTATTATGGACTTCATGCGCTTCAACATCGTGGACAAGAAGGTGCAGGCATTATCTCTGTTGATGATTCACAGTTCTATCGCATAAGAGGACAGGGTTTAGTTACTGAAGTTTTCAATGAACAAAATATGCAAACACTCAAGGGGAGTGCAGCTATTGGCCATGTGAGATACTCGACAAGTGGTGGAAGTTTGCTCGAAAATGTGCAACCTTTTCTTTTTCGTCATAGCACGGGTGATTTTGCTCTTTGTCATAACGGGAACTTAGTCAACTCACATCATTTAAGAAGTGCGTTAGAACGCGAAGGCTCTATCTTTCAAACAACTTCAGATAGCGAAATCTTTGCACACCTTATCAAAAAGGACCATCAAAAAAACAGATTAGAAGCCATTAAGGAAGCTCTCAATAAGATTGAAGGAGCGTTCGCTTTTTTAGCTTTAACTAAAGATAAACTCTACATTATGCGCGATAAAAACAGTTTAAGACCCCTATCGTTGGGTAAATTAAACGGAGGTTATGTCGTCAGTAGTGAGACATGTGCCCTAGATATCGTAGGCGCTACATTTATTCGTGATATTAAGCCTGGTGAAGTATTAATCATCGATAAACATAACCAAATGACTCAAGATTTTTATGCAGAAAAAACATATCACAATCTCTGTGCGATGGAATATATATATTTTTCTAGACCGGATTCAGTGATTGAAGGTGTTAATGTTCACGCTTCACGTAAAGAAGCTGGAAGGATTTTGGCAAAAGAAGCACCCGTTGAAGCCGACATTGTTGTCGGTGTTCCTGATTCTTCTCTTTCAGCAGCAACAGGTTACTCTGAAGCTATGAATATACCTTATGAAATGGGATTAATCAAAAACAAATATGTTGGAAGAACATTTATACAACCCTCTCAAAGTATGCGTGAAAAAGGTGTAAAAATGAAATTATCACCTTTAAAAAGTATCGTTTATGGAAAACGAATTGTTTTAGTTGATGACTCCATTGTGAGAGGAACAACTTCAAAGAAAATCATTAAAATGCTTCGTGAAGCTGGAGCAACAGAGATCCATATGCGCATCGCTTCTCCAGCGATAACACATCCTTGTTTCTATGGCGTTGATACGTCGACATATGAAGAGCTTATCGCAAGCAAAAAAACACTTGAGGAACTTAAAAACTACATCGGTGCTGACTCTTTAGCGTATTTATCGATTGAGGGTTTATATCAAGCAACACAAAAGAAAAAACTATGTGTCTCTTGTTTTACAGGAAAATATCCAACCTATTTATATAAAGATTTAAAAGATGCTAATAAAGATGACAAATTCTAGGAGGATTATATGAGCGATGCCTATACAAAATCAGGTGTTTCATTAGATCGAGGATATGAAGCAGTACGTCGTATGAAAGATCATATCGAAAAGACAAGAAATAAAGGTGTTATCGATACAATTGGTGGTTTTGGTGGTCTATTTGATCTATCTGTATATAACGTTAAAGAACCTGTCTTAGTGAGTGGAACGGATGGTGTTGGTACCAAACTCATGATTGCACAGATGATGCATAAACACGACACAATTGGCATTGATTTGGTTGCTATGTGCGTCAATGACATCATCACCATGGGTGCAAAACCTTTATTTTTTCTTGATTATATAGCTGCACATCAGATTGATCCTTTAATTATTGAAGAAATCATTAAAGGCATATCGCATGGATGTGTAACCTCCGGATGTGCATTGATTGGTGGAGAAACTGCTGAAATGAATGATCTCTATCAAGAAGGAGACTACGATTTAGCAGGTTATGTTACAGGTGTTGTTGAAAAATCAAAAATCATTAAAAAAGAAAAAATATGTGAAGATGATGTCTTAATTGGATTAACATCAAATGGTATTCACTCAAACGGTTATTCACTCGTTCGTAAAATCTTTTTTAAAGATCATCATGTTGATATTCATCATCAATTTGATGAACTTGACCTCTCTTTGGGTGAGGAACTTCTAAAACCAACAAGAATCTATGTCAAAGAACTACTTGACTTGATGGAACACATCACTATTAAAGGTATTGCACATATCACAGGTGGTGGCTTCATTGAAAATGTTCCTCGTATGTTACCTGATGGTTATGGTGTTGAAATCAGTGAATCATCACTTCCACATATGCCAATCTTTGGTCTGATGGAAAAATTAGGAAACATCAGCCATCATGATATGTTTAATATCTTTAATATGGGTATTGGTATGGTTGTTGCTGTAGACCCACGTGATGTAAATAAATCTTTAGAGATCTTAAAACAACATAATCCTCGTGTGATTGGAAAAGTAACAAAATCAGCACAGGTTGTGATGAAACCATGAAACGCATCGCAGTCTTTGCAAGCGGTACTGGATCCAACTTCAAAGCGATTCATCAAAATATCATCAATGGTTTGATTCCTGCTGAACTTGCGTGTTTTGTATGTGATCATCCTGGTGCACAATCTGCACATTATGCACGAGATCATCAGATTGATTCGTTTATTTTTGATCCTTCAACATATAAACATAAAAATGATTATGAACTTGAAATTCTTGCTTATCTAAATAGGCATCAAGTTGATCTGATTGTATTAGCTGGTTATATGCGTATCATCGGTAAAACGCTGCTTCATGCATATCCTAATCGGATCATCAACATTCACCCAAGTCTTCTTCCGCTATATCGGGGAAAAGATGCCATCAAAAGGGCATGGGATCATCATGAAGTAAAAACAGGTGTTACCATTCATTATGTTGATGGGGCAGTTGATCATGGAAAGATTATCATGCAAGAAGAACTGGTCATCAATCATGCATCAATCGATGTATTAACTGAAGCAATTCATCTGATCGAGCATCGTTTATATACACAAGCTATATGCTTACTTTTGGAGGATACATATGAAAAGAGCTCTCATTAGTGTCAGCGATAAAACAGGATTAATTCCGATAGCAACATGTTTAATAACACATGGATATCATATCTTATCAACAGGTGGTACAAAAAACTATCTGGAGAAAAATAACATTGAAGTTACTCAGGTAAGTACCTATACCGGTTATCCTGAAATACTCGATGGTCGAGTTAAAACACTTCACCCTAAAATACATGCAGGTTTGCTCGCTAAAAGAGAGAATCCATTACATATGGATATTCTTAAGCGTGAAAATATAGATACTATTGATTTACTCATCGTCAACTTGTATCCTTTTATCGAAACGATCAAAGATGAGCATATTACACAAGATGAGGCCATTGAACAAATAGATATTGGTGGTCCTTCCATGCTTAGAAGTGCTGCAAAGAACTTTAAATCTGTTACTGTAATCACTGATGTTAATGATTATGATTTAATCATGAATGAACTCAACTCCATAGGTGATACTAAACTTTCTACACGCATGTATCTTGCACAAAAAGTTTTTGAACTAACTTCAGCATATGATTTTGCTATTGCATCATACCTTCTTCAAAAAAAGAGAATTCAAGCAACATTGACACATGTGTCATCACTTCGCTATGGTGAAAATCCACATCAAAAAGCTGATCTCTATCAAACACATCATGACCCATATAGTTTGATCAATGCTAAGATACTTCATGGAAAACAACTTTCATATAACAATATACAAGATGCTAATGCTGCACTGAATATCTTATCGGAATTTCAAGATCCTTGTGCTGTTGCTTTAAAACATACAAACCCCTGTGGGGTGGGCATAGGAACAACCATCCATGAAGCCTTTGATAAAGCGTATCACTCAGATGAAGTCAGTATCTTTGGTGGCATTATCGCAGTCAATAGATCTGTCGATTTGAAATTAGCACAGTCGCTATCTAAAATATTTTTAGAAATTATCATAGCTCCTTCATTTGATCAAGATGCATTAGATGAACTAACAAAAAAGAAAAACATTAGACTCTTAGAAGTTGATACGACACAGTCTTCAACTACTAAAACTCAGATGGTGAGTATTAATGGTGGCGTCCTCGTTCAAGATATCGATGATTACAAAATAACATATAAAGATCTTGTTTGTGTGACTGAGATAAAGCCATCAGATGATGTGATCGATGAACTACTATTCGCTTGGCGAGTTGTCAAACACGTCAAGAGTAATGCCATCGTCATCTCTAAAAATCATCAAACAGTTGGTATTGGTGCAGGACAAATGAATCGTGTTGGCGCATGTAAAATTGCGCTCAACTGGGCAAATAAAAACAGTCATAAAGATGGATTAATCCTTGCATCTGATGCTTTTTTTCCATTTGACGATATCGTTAAATTAGCACATGAAAGAGGAGTTGTAGCTATCATTCAACCAGGTGGTTCTATTCGTGATGAAGACTCCATCTCATTGTGTAATCAACTTGGTATAACGATGCTTTTTACAGGCATTCGTCACTTTAAACACGTATGAGAATTCTTATTTTAGGACATGGAGGAAGAGAGCACGCATTATGCGATATCCTCACGAAATCAAAATATTTAACTAAACTATTTGTTCTCAATGGGAATCCTGGCATGGCTAAATATGCTACCACATTGGAAGGTTCTGAAACAAACGAAAACATTGTTAATATCTGTTTAGAACATCATATTGATTTATGCATTCCAGGTGGTGAATCATATCTTTCCAATGGCATTGCTGACGACCTTAATAAAGTTGGTGTCGTTTGCTTTGGTCCATCACAACGTGCTGCGATGATTGAATCATCCAAATCGTATGCAAAGCAAATCATGGATAAAGCTAACATCCCCACCGCTACCTTTCGAAGATTTTATGAAGTAGATGAAGCCCTTGTATATATTAGGCAATGTCAACCACCTTATGTTATTAAATACGATGGTTTAGCTTTAGGTAAAGGTGTTACTGTGACATTACGTTTAGAAGAAGCCGAAAAGGTTATTAATGAACTTCTATCACAACATATCTATGGAAATGATGGTATCATTATTGAAGAATTTCTCTCAGGAAAAGAGTATTCAATGATTGCTATGGTACATGAAAATACTGTCATACCACTACCTGTAGCTCGCGATCACAAACCACGTTTCGATAACAATGAAGGTCCAAATACAGGCGGTATGGGTGCATACTCTCCTGTTGATTTTGTGAGTAAAGATGCCTATCAAGAGTCTTTTTCGATTCTTAAGAAGTGTGCGCAAACCATGTATGAAGAATCAAACCCGTTTACAGGATTTTTATATGGCGGTTTTATTTTAACGAAACAAGGTCCAAAGATCATCGAGTTTAACTGTCGCTTAGGTGACCCAGAAGCCGAAGTTATTTTGCCTCGAATTCAAACTGATTTTATCCAACTTATTCAATCTGTTCTATCATCTTCTCCTTGTTCAATAGATGTGGATCCTCATTATCATGTTGGAGTTGTTATGGTATCTGATGGCTATCCTCACGCATACCAAAAGGGGTATCCCATAACCTATGATAAAATCATTGATCCTATGATTTATCACATGGGAACATCCTATAAGGATAACAAACTTATAACAAGTGGTGGTCGCGTCTTATGTGTAAGAGGCATGTCACATACACTTGACCAAGCACGTCACCAAGCTTATCAACATATCAAGATGATTACATGTGATAATCTCAAGTATCGTAATGACATTGCTGCATGTGATCCATAAAATTAAGTCCTTTCATCGTGAAGGGACTTTTGTTTATATGGTTTACATAGTATAATATGAAGTGGCGTCATAGCCAAACCGAGGAGGTATCGACATGAACATTAATGAATATTTAAGCGTGAATCGCTAACCGCCTTCGGTCTCGGATATAAAACACAATGCATCGTTTTTTTCCTTGATCCTAGGCTTTCTAAAGTCGTTATGACAGCATGACTGCACAATTAACATGTGCAACTTTGACTTATGCAGTCACACAAGAAAGAGGTATATATGGATCAAGCATTACTCGTAGGTTTAGCCTACAAAACATCGGTCGAAGACACGATGAATTCCTTGGTTGAACTCGAGCATTTAGCACTTGCAGTCAACATTCAAACAAAAGATAAAGTGATACAAAGTGCCAAAGAGATTACACCAAGAACTTACATCGGTACAGGTAAGGTTCAAGAGATTAAACAAATGATTAATGTCTTGGATATTACCATTGTCATCTTTGATGATACGTTATCACCTGCTCAACTTAAAAATCTAGAAAAAGAACTTGAAGTTCAAGTGATTGACCGAAGTTTCTTAATTCTATCGATCTTTGCTGAAAGAGCGCACACCAAAGAAGCTGTTTTAGAAGTTGCTTTAGCTCAAAAAATGTATTTACTACCTCGATTGATTGGTATGACAAGTTCATTATCAAGACAAGGTGGTGGATCCTATAACGCTAAGGGACCCGGTGAAACAAAACTTGAATTAAATAGAAGACGTCTTGCTCAAGAAATAACCCTGATCAGACGTGAACTTGAAAAGATAAAAGCTGAAAAAGATTTATCCAGAAAACAACGCATTAAAAATAGAATCCCTGTTGTCGCATTAGTAGGTTATACCAACGCTGGTAAATCATCGTTGATGAACTCGTTATCTAAAGCATTACATCATGACTCAGATCCTGTCTTTGAAAAAGATATGTTATTCGCTACATTGGACACAAAAGCTAAGCGTCTTCAAAAGGAAAATTATCCACCATTCATTTTAATTGATACGGTAGGATTTGTTTCTAAGCTACCTCATGAATTGATTAAAAGCTTTGAATCCACGTTAAGTGATGTCATCAGTGCGGATTTATTGTTACACGTTGTTGATGGAGCTTACTTCAATCAAAATCAAATAGATACTACCAAAGAAGTCTTAAAAGAAATTGGTGCAGATCACATTGAAAGACTATTGATTTTAACAAAAAAGGAAATCGCATTGAGCGTTCCTCCAGTGGATGAAGACTATATTTATATTTCAAATCGCACGGGTGAACATATCGAAGATGTGATTCAAGCCATTTATGGACATATCTATAAAGATAGTCTTATTTATCAAATAAAGATTCCATTTGATCAAGGTCATATCTATTCAAAACTTAAAGAAGGTAACACCATTCTTGAGACACGTTATGATGAAAACGGTACGTATGTTAAGGTGATATTAACACCTGAACAAGCTATACAATATGCATCATATATAATTAATAAAAGCGCTTCATAAAGCGCTTTTCTTTTTATATGAATCCATAAATTCAACAACTGCATCTGTTACAGGCTTGGGATTGATGATGAGTTGAAAACGATCAATATCAACATATTTAAGTTTAGGGTTGGTCATGATATCAACAAGTGATTCAATGAGTTCTCCACCACCCATAGGGTCTTCATCATAACCATAAAAGATCAGCGAACGATAATTTAGATACTTGAAATCACTTTTTTCAAAATGATAGTTAGTTAAAAGATCTTTGATGATCTCCATCTGTTGACGTTCATTAGTTTCTGTATATTTACTGATGAGCAGTTGAAATAGTTCAATCAGATCGTCATTTGGAATAACCTGTTCAATTTGATCCATTAAAGCTTGTTTAATAGCATTGAGTGGCATCACTTTTCTAAGATCTTTAAGTTCTTCGATGGTTCTAAGAACGTTATCTATAGCACCTTGTGAAATATCACTATGTTCTTTGGGGCTTGTTAACGTATTGTAGAGCATAAGTGATTCTGTTTGACTCGCATGATCTCTGGCAAATGCCTGTGCTAAGCCACCCCCATGACCCATACCTAAGAGAGTTACTTTTTTAAATCCTAGAAGTTTGATTAAATATGAGATTGAATCGATGATACGTTCAATTGAGATTTTCATTGATATATCTTCAATGGTTAAGACTTGAGCGTGTGATGATAATTGTTCTTGAAGTAAGAAATAAGCGTCGCTAGAAAACATGCTGCTACCCGCTAGTAAAACAATGATACGTTCTCCTTCTCCTAGTAAGCGATATGAAAGAACATCACCACGGTAGTGGAATGATTTTTTTGGATACTTTTTGATAAATGATTGATAGTTTTGCACCATGTCCATAAATCATGTTCTTCCTTTCGTTTTTATATCAACAATTTTTCTTTGTTTATTAAGCATTTCTATTTTACGCTATTTTAGAAAAAATGTACACAATAAAGTTTTCCTCATTAAATATACTGTTTTGTTGATCATATTTATTGGTTCAGTCTATTAAAAAAAG
>CAZETB010000006.1:0-47298 GCA_964514865.1 uncultured Mariniplasma sp.
TCGGAGGGTTACGCTCTAATCCAACTGAGCTACGGGTGCACATCACGTCGCAATCACCATTTTATCAAAGATGTGTTCGTTTGTCTAATGTTAAATGTTATTTTATGTGATTATAAGATTCAAATATGTTTTTTATATCAATATTCTTATACCTAATCGCACATAATTTATCAAAATCATTGTCGATGCTTGTGCTACATAATCAATAGGTGTTAAATGAAGTTAACCAAACGAAAGAATGTGAATAAATGATGAAAAAAAGTGTGTTGTTATCTTCTTTAATATTTCTTATTATCGCTTTATATGGCTGCAAAACATCATTAAATACTATTGAAACCATTACAGAAGATATTCAGATTGATGATGATGATTTACATGATCAAGAACTTGTTTATGATGATTCAATTTCTTTTAGTGATTCAATCATCTCATCTAATTCAAGTATCGTTTTAACAGATCAAACATTAACCATCACTCAAAGTGGCACTTACCTTTTAACTGGAAATTGTACATTATCCATAATCATTTCGATACCTGATGATGAAGAGATAACCTTAATTCTTGATGGATTTTCTCTTAACACCGATTTGATAGGTATTGATGTCATTTCTGCCGATAAAGTAACCATCAATGTAAAAGAAAATACAACAAACACCATCACATCTTCATCTGATATTGCGATTCACTCAACCTCTGATCTCGTTATCAATGGTTGTGGGTCATTAGAAGTGGAATCAGGTAAAGAAGGAATCAATTGTGCTGATGATTTAACCATTATTCATACATCAATTAGTATAACATCCACTTCTCATGGTATCGAAGTCAACGATCATTTTATTACAACTCAAGCTTTGTTATCCATTGATAGTAATATAGATGGTATTCATATTGAAAATACGAATGATGCTTCTAAAGGGATTATATCGATTATCGATGGCACATTTGATATTCAATCTTATGGAGATGGTCTATCAGCAAGTTCAAACATATCTATTCAACAAGGAGACTTTATCATTCAAAGTGGTACATCAACCTGTCTATCGTCTTCATGTAAAGGGATTAAAGCAAATGATTCGATCACCATCAAAGATGGAATATATGATATCACTTCAAAAGATGATGGTATTCACGCTAATGTTAATGTCTTTATCGATGGTGGGGACATCACGATTTCAACTTCTGATGATGGTATACATAGTGATGAACAAATCCATATTTCTCATGGTATAATTGATATTGTTAAGTCATATGAAGGTATTGAATCACTTGATATTGAAATCAGTGGTGGAACCATATCTATCAAATCCTCTGATGATGGCATCAACGCAGTAGGTGGCATGGATGGATCATCACCTAATCCATGGAACCCCATGCAACAGGGGAATGGCACATTAACCATCAGTGGTGGCTCAATCTTTATTAACTCTTCAGGAGATGGTATCGATATCAATGGTTCTGTGACGATGTCTGGCGGATTACTACTTGTCTTTGGTCCAACCGTTTCCAATGAAGGGCCAATTGATTATGATAAAACATTTGTCTTAACAGGTGGTACCTTGATAGCTATAGGCTCATCAGGTATGGCACAAAATGTATCAACTGCCAATCAGCCATCCGTCTTGATCAACCTTACTCAAAGCATCTCCGGTGTCATTCATCTAGAATCAGATGATAGTGATACCATCTTCAACCTTGAAACAACCAAACAGATTACATCGATTTTAGTCAGTTCAAGTTCACTTGAAGTTGGTAAAACATATCAGTTATATAGTGGTGGATCACTTATACTCACTGATGAAGCATTTCATAGTTATGATCCTTCTGCAGATTATGAAATCGGTACGCTCAAACAAACGTTTAGCCTCACATCAACCATCACTAACATAGGTACACAATCAAATCCAAGACCTAGATAGGAATCTTATATGAACAATCGTATATTTAATCGCTATGAGCGTAAATACTTAATCAATCAATCTCTCATGCTTGAGCTCATCACATTTTTTAATCAAAAACTGATCTTTGATCCTTATTCCATCGATGGTAAGCATTACACGATCTATAATCTCTATTTTGATACGCATGATCACAGCATCATTCGTAACTCCATTCAAAAACCAAAATATAAGGAAAAACTGAGATTGCGTACCTATCAGGATACATTATCTAGTGACAGTCCGGTCTTTCTAGAGATTAAGAAAAAATATGAAGGACGTGTGAATAAACGTCGCGTCAACTTAAACTATGAACAAGCACAACACTATTTGACTCACCATGAAATCCCTCAGTTTTCAACACAAGTTGAAAATCAGATGATGCAAGAAATTGATTACTTCATCAAGATACATCACGCAACACCTGGAGCATACATCAGATATGATCGCATTGCTCTACTATCACCTGATGATGACTTGAGAATCACCTTTGATTTTAATATCATCTTTCGTCAAAAAAATGTGACCCTTGAGTCACACGATGGCAAACCCATTTTACCTACACCTGACAGTGTCATTATGGAAATTAAATCTGATCAAAATTTTCCATTATGGATTGTCAATAAATTATCAGAACTTAAACTCTATAGCCAATCATTTTCTAAATATGGTAAAGCATATGAGTATTATTTAGGAGGAAACACCGATGATGACATTCTTTACAGCCCTTGATTTAACCGATATGACCTTAGGAAAGGTTTTAGTCATATTGACAGTTGCTACACTACTTGGTGGTGTGATGTCACTCTTATACGCATTTACGCACCGTAAACAGGTCTATGACCATGCGTTTAACACAACCATCTTGCTATTACCACTTGTGGTATCTGTGATTATTATGCTCGTATCCAACAACATTGCTCGTGCATTCAGTTTAGCAGGTGTCTTTACACTGGTACGTTTTAGAACAGCCATTTCTGATACCAGAGATATCGCATTTATCTTAAGTGCTGTCGGCATCGGATTAGCGATGTCACTTGGCATGATTACCTATGCTTTACTGATTACAGGATTTATTGCAACGGTTATCTTAATCATCAATGCCTTAAAACTTGATGTGCAAAAGAAAACACATGCAAAGCTTAAGATTATCATTCCTGAAAATTTGAACTATGCACATGTGTTTGATGAAGTTTTTGTTAAGTACACTGATCAATCGCATTTATCCCGTGTTAAAACAACTGATTTTGGTACGATGTTTGAATTAACTTATTTGATTAAACTCAAAGCGAACATCGATCAAAAACAAATGATTGATGAACTAAGAGTTCGTAATGGTAACTTATCGATCACACTGACCACAGATTATATTTCCATCATCTCAGAGTAAACAAAAGGCTTCGCTATGGAAGCCTTTTTTTCTTAGAACCAATGACTGAAAAATGACTCTGTAAAGTCTTTCATGAATGCTTGAATATCTTTGAAGAATCGATCTTGAAGATTGAATAAGGATTCTTTTGTGACAAGATCTCTTGTTTTTTGATCCTCTTTTTGGTTTTCTAGCATCGCTTGATCGTTTTGCTTTGTTTCCAAATGCTTTGAAGATGATTTAGATTCACTGATGATATCACCCTGTGACATGACATGATGTGTCTTTTCAATTTCACTGATCACCATTTGACCTTTATCAGTGGTTTCTTCTCTTTCTGTTTGTAACGCAAATTTCACATAGCTAAATCGTTTAGAAAGATCTTGAATCACACTGATGACAGATGCATTTGATGTGAAATATAGCGTGTCATAGTTGACAACCACATCATGAATTTCACCCTTAAAGGATGGGGTCACTTTCGTAAAATCAAGTGAAATCTGATCATCTTTTGTGTTGCGGTCAAGGAATGCTTTGATTTCGAGGACTTCTTCATGGGTTCCAAGAATTCTGAGTCTGTTTTTAATCTTTAACATACTCTCACTCCTTTCACTTATATTCTAACACTGGCACTCAATGATGTCAAGTGCCAATATGCTATTTTATAATAAAAAAAGCGAGATGTTTGTCTCGCTTAATGTCTTCATGGTCGGGACGACAAGATTTGAACTTGCGACCCCTTGCACCCCATGCAAGTGCGCTACCAAGCTGCGCCACGTCCCGGTTATTTGACCGTTATTATTGTAGCACAACTTCGTCTGATATGCAATAAGATTAGTCACCAGAAATTAATCTGCTAACGACCCCATAGGATCCCATGGCTTTAGGATAATAGGTTCTTTTTTCCAGGCTTTCTGTTGCTCTTCAGATAAATATTTTTTATTGATGACTGCTTGATAAACATAGCGTTCAAACCATGTATCACTCATTAAGTAATAGCCTTTGTTTCCGACTTGATCACCCCAGGAGTTTTCGATCTTCCAACGGTTGGGTTTTCCTTCATCAAGGTTTACTGCACAGATCACCATCGCGTGGTTCATCGATGACATGCTGTAGTCAAGTTCATCTTCTTTGGTCATATAAAGGCTCATTTCTAACATGTCATCATAGTCAAATTGTTGATCATCCCAAACACCTGTCTGGCGATCACCAAAACGGCTGACATCAGAACCAAACCAGACGAGTTCTTGACTTAACAATTGTTTTAAAACGAGTGCTTTAAAGTCATCCATATCAAGGTTCAAATACTTGATATCTCTACCATCGATCACATTACCAAGATATGCAACTTGGTAAGTGTTCATAAAAGGTTTATCTTTCGTTGGTGCATGAATAATGGAGATATAGTCCTTGAGGACATCTTTCATGTAATCTTTATAAAAAGACTGTGGTGTTAGTCCCTTAACGATTTTGTACTGATCATTTGACATCATTTCTAAATCAAAAGACTTTGGTGGCATACCGAAGTTAGTAACTAAGAAGGTGTAAAGTTCATCTAATGTTTGACGCTTTAAGTCAGGGATTTCATGTGCTAAACCATCTTCTACTAAATGTCTTGCATTGGCAGCATATTGTCTTAGTTTAATATTGATGATCTGGTTCATAAAGCGCGTATTGGATGATGAAGCAGTTTCCATCATCGCTTCCTTAGGAACGACACCATATTTTTCAACAAGGCTTACAAACATATCCCATTGACCACCATCTTGAATACCTGTCTTAAGGATATGCTGGAAGGTTCTATCATCCTGATCGCAGGTTAAAAAGTCATCCATAACTTCAATAAAGTAATTGATTTTTTCTAACTTATCATAGAAAGCTTGATAGTTTTGAGAAAGTTCAAAATCTTTTAAACCAAATTCTTTACTGACGATTTCTCTTAAGAGATTTAAGCCAGCAAATAACCAACAACGTCCACTTTGTTTTTGTGATGTTGCAGGTAATGTTTTAATTTCATTGGAAAACTTAAACTGTACTGCAGGTTTAGCTTCTAATTTCTCAAAGAGATTTTGAAGCTCATTTTTGACAATGACTCTACTTAATGCTTTTTGCACAGGCTTTTCTTGATAGTCTGATGCGAGTTGTTCTAAATCATTAAAACTGATTTTTTTCATGTCTTCCCTTCTTTCTTTTTATGTAAAAAGATGGCCGCTGGCCATCTTCAATTAAACACGTAACATCCGTTCATCAGTGAATGTTTCAACAATCGCGTAATCGTTATCTTTAACGATGACGAGGCTTGTATTCACATAGTTAATAATATTGGATACACGTTGTGGTGGTACAGCAATAAAGAGCTGAATGGATAAGCTATTATAGAATTTCATCATCGCATCAATTCTTGATTCGTCCATATTGTTGAATGCTTCGTCAAATAAAACGATACATCCTGAATCCACACGGCGATTCTTAGTTAAGAGTTGTTGGAATGATGCTGCAATAACAATGTAGAATGGAACCTGTGTTTCACCACCTGATTTTTCTTTAGAAACCTTGGAGAAATACGATTTATTACCATTCTTATTGGTTACTTCAATGTCATATGACATGTAGTTTCTATAATCTAAATACTTATAGGTTAATTGATCAAATTCGGGATCATTCGATGCAATCTTTTCAAAGAGTTCCATCAAAAGCTGTTCGTTTCGCTTCGTTAACCCTTCTGTGAAAAGCGTATGCTTTTGAATGGCTTCATTGGTCATAATGATCTCATAATACAACTTGTAATCTGGATTTTCAGAAGCGCGGTAGATGAGTTGATAAGAGTCACTACCAAAGGTCTTATCGGTAAGAGCATAGTTGAGTTCTTCAATTTGTTGCTGTGCATTTTCAATGGATGCGCGAAGTTTACCAACAAACTCTTCTTTAAATCCGATTTCTGAATTTCTTCTCAGTTCAGATGCTTCTTGTTCATAACGAATCAAGTTATTATTTCTGATTTGTTGTGCTTCTTGTTCATAAGCAAGAAGGGATTCAAATTCAGGAGATGCACCGAAGTGATAGTTTTGGTTGAAGAATTTCATCTGATTGATTAAATCTGCTTCACCACGAACAATTTGACCTGTTAGGCTCACATTGGATTGTGCGAGGTATTCCGTGATCTTGTCATGATCATGCTTCATTTTCATCTTGAGTGCGTAAAATTGTGTGTTAGCTAAGGAAAGCTTTTCAGGATGCTTAAGTGATAACACTTTTTGTTCCTTAGCATAATTTTCAATTTTATCTTTGATGTCATCAATGAGGTCATAAACGCGTTGTCTGTTTTCTCTTTGTGTTGCAATCTCACCCACGAGTTGTTCTGAATCATATCGTAGTTGACGGCGTTGTTGACGTGCTTTTTCGATTTGCTCATCAAGTTTTTGAATGTTCTTATCTTTACCTAATGAAGCAATCTGTGATTCGATTTGAACGTATTCTTTGCGTGTTTGCTTGATCAAATCAAGATATTTGAGTTGTCCTTGATGAACTAGTTGACTTGATTTAGATTGATTGAGCAAACGAATGATACGATCATTTTTATCGGATAGATCATAGAGTTTATCCATCTTGGCTTCGAGAAGTGCTAATTGCTTTTCTTCCATCTCAAGTTGAATGGTTGTTGCTTGTTGTCCAATAAAGGGCACTTCATAGGTTCGTGGATTGATTTGACGTGCGGTATGATTACTATAAGTCATACACGTTGGTGTAATCGCACGATTATAATTCTTTAAGTCTTGTACGTTTTCTACACAATACGTGTTATTTAAGATCATGTTGATGTAATATCTTGCATAATTGCTTTCGGTTGTCACTTTTTCAGCTAATGTATTCGGATTAATCTGATCAAATGCTTGTAGTTTTTGTGTATTAACAAGACCGACGCCATAAATCTTTTGTTCGAATTTAACGCGATCATAAATAGCTAAGGCATCAGAAAAATAAGCTGGATCAACGATGATATCAAAACGCTGTGTTGACAAATAACCTTCAAGTGCATTACGCCATGTTTCATCATTGACTTCAATCATTTCACATAATGGTCTAACTCTCACTTCTTTTTGATAGTGACTGGATAGTTCATCGTTTAATGAACGAATCAGTGACTCAACATAATGAGGATAGGTCTTGACATGTCGTTTAAGTTGATTGATACGAGATTGTGAATATCTAATCTCTTCAGATAAATCACGTTTTTCTTGTTCAACTTTATCTTTTTCAGTGAAATATGCTTGTTTATAAGATGATACTTCAACGTCTAATCCTTGTAAATGTGATTCAAGTTCATCGGTTGCTAAAGTTTCATCACCTGTCTGCATGTAATTAACAAAAGCTTTTAAGCTTTGACTAGGTAGTAGATTAACGAGTTCTTTGATCACGTTAAATTCTTTTAGTAACATATCTTTAACATTTTCAATCACTTCTTTTTGTGACTCATATTCTTGTGCTTTTTTCTTTAAAGCATCTTGGTAACCCTGTAGTGTACGAGATAAATCAGAATCACTTTTCGCACGATCGAGATTGAGAATACTTTGTTCAACATCTTCAATTTGTTCATCAAGTTGTGCTTTTGCATCGCGAAGGTAATCCAAACGCTTATCAATCGATAAGAGTTTTTGTTCTTGTTCTTTCATGAACGCTTCACGTTTTTCAACCCAATTAAGTTGATCAATGATTTGATTGATATCTTTTTGATCACGATTTTGCGTGATATCTTCACCCGTTTGAATGATGAGATCAAGTTTTTCTAACTTCTCACGATCACGTTTTATTTGTGCTTCTATTTTTTTAAGCTGTGCCACATTGTTCTTCAATGATTGAATATCAATGGGATCATCATCAAGTAAAAACTCAAAGACAAATGCTTGTAGATCAATCGATCTAAACGCTAATGCTTTAGGTAAAATCTTGGCATATTTTGTCGCATCCATACCAAAAAATCTGGCAAGTGCATCACGATATTTCTTTTGTGAATCGAACGTTGTAAATTCGATATCTATCGATTTTAAGTATGCTTTCATGCTCTTATAGTCACGTGGGTATTTCTTTTCTAAGAATAATCCATCATGAATAGAAACATTATCAAGTAAATAAAATCTTTCTTTTAGTTGAGCACCTTTGGGGAGATCCAAGATCACACCAATGGTTGTAAATTTCTTGACTTGCTCATCAAAAAACTCTAATGCGACATGTGATATGACATCACCATTTCGAAGAAATTCTTTGTTTTCAGCACCGATACGTCCTCTAACATATCCTTCAAGAGTACGCTTTGCATCATCTGTGGCAGCGATATTAAATTTAGCACCACTACGACCACCCACAAATAAGTACTGCATGGCATCGAGTAATGTTGACTTACCTGATCCATTTTCGCCTGAGATCAGTGCATTATCTTTAATATCGATGGTTTGGTTAGAGAATAAGTGCCAGTTAATGAGTTTAATCTTCGTCAGTTTCTTCATTGTCGTCACTTCCCCCTTCCATATAGCCATCAAGTTTTTGTATAACTTCCTTAATGGAATCTAAATTGGTAACATACAAAATGGTTGGATAGATTTTAATGCGTGCATCATCATGTAGTCCTTTATCGATATAATCGATGATGTTATAACCACGTAGGAATGTAAGAGCTGGTTTCAGTTTATCTTTGGTGATACGTTTGTTATCAAGATAACCGATACGTGATAACTCATCATGAATTTCATGAAGGTAGATTTCAACATTTTCATCTAAGGTCACATAATCTTTTTTGCGTTGGTAAATGATACGAATAACTAAAAGTAACACACTCTCAGTTTTTCTTAATCGCATGTGGTTGAAAAGATTTTGATTTTGAATAAAGACGACTTCATCTTCACGTTTGATTTCGAGTTGGAAATCAGTTAATTCAAAGAAGGCCTCAAAGGCTTCCTTAAAAGCAAGAATAAAACGGTAGTCATTGGTATCACCAGGTTTTTTCTTCGTGATATAGTTCACTTGAAAAAGCTTATTAGTGATACGTGAGAAGATCTGCTTCTCACCTTCTTTGAGGACACCGTATTCTTCATTAAATTGCTTGAGTGCTTGTGATTTATTCATCGTCTCACCTCTTTAATTCTAAAGTTTTGGAATGTGACAAAGTTGTTCGTACAAGGTTTACCTAAGAGTTCAACATCGTAGTGCATACCCACTGATTTTGAATATAAGAAAATTAGAATGAGTTTCACATAATCTTCTTGTGTCTCCATAGGAACATGTGCGGCTTCAATCATCTTTTCGCCATTCAGTAAACTCTTAGCGTACTCGTTGATTTCTTTTTTGCCATAAATATTATTTTTAAGCAAGGCTTTAATCTTTTCTCTGCGATACTCTTCACTGATGAGATCATCATCAAATGTGATTTCTTCGGGTGTGGGTTCGATACGCATTCTTCTTTGATTGTATAAAGACCCGGTATCTAAATTTCTTAACTGTGACAAATGGAAGAATGAATTATAATTCACTTCCTTTTGAGTTAAGATGATTCTAAACAGACGATTGAAAATACCTTCAATATCATCTGACTGATTGGTTAAGAATAAAATCTTTGCTGCAGCTGCGCTGATGTATTGTTCATTCTTACGGTCAATCGCTAAGATCAAGTGTTCTAATGCTTGAAATGAATCTGTGATATAACGTAGTCGATCTTCAATATAGTGGAACGCTTCATTATAGTCATCGATACGTTTTATGCTTTGAACCTTGTAAGCCAGCTGATCCATTAAGATTTCATCATTTTGAATACGATTGATCGATTCCATGATGGAGCGCTTGTAGCGAGGCAATGAATCGGTTGTCTTTAAATTATAGTAAGCTGAATCAAAGAAGTTCTGTTTATATTCAACTAACAATTTTTCAAGTAAGTTTTGTAAATCATTACGATTGTGTTTCTTTGTGATATCAAAATAATAGCGATAAATATTCGCTTTCAATGATTTGAGTTTTCTTAAAATATCATTAGTTTTTTGATAAGCTTGTTCTAAAACGCCGATACCTTCATCCATCGTGAAGGAAGACAGGAGTGAGTATACAGTAAAAATTTCGCCCGTGTATTCGCTCTGGCGATTCAGTGAAATATTTTCAAGCATGTCAATCAGTTGAATGGAATAATCGAAGAGATTGAGTGAGGTGCGATAATCTCCCAATTCTTCTTCACCTAACCAACCATTCTTCTTCAAGACATTGATCACGTGAACTGCTTTTTGACGTGAGGTTCTAGCTTGCTCATCATCCTCAACATCTAAAAACTCATCCTGAGGCTGTTCATCGAAATAGTCGATTAACCTCTGGATGATGATTTCACGATCCCCCTGAAAAGCATCTTCAACCGTATCAATGGTGTGGTAAATTATAAAGATACAATCGATATATGTCTTCTTATTCGGGGAGGAGAGCACACTGAAAAAATTCGGGTGTATGGTGTCAAACAGATGTGCCATCTTATCCTCCTTTATTTTTATAAAATAAAAAAATATGAATTTCATATTCATTGTAACATGAAACCCATATTTTTCATTATTTTTTATGTTATTTGTATTTTCCAAGCGAAATTCTAATCTTTTTGCCTGATATAACTTTTCCATCAAGTTCTTCTAATCTTTTGACAGCTGCTGGATGAATTTGGAATTCTGTTGAAGCCTTATTCATCGTGATATCACCAATATTCTTCGGATACATATCAGCATGTTTTTTGAATAAATCAAGAAGTTGAACAGGACGTAGTCCATCATCTTTACCTAGATTGATGCTTGCCATACGGTAATTGCCTTGATCACGACGTGATGATTCTCTTCGTGGTTTACTTGAATCATTGCTGTAAGATGAACGACCCTGACGACCACCCATTGATGATTCTTCTCTTCTGCGTTGTTGTGGTGCTTCAATAGGATCATATGTCTTAGGTTTATCTAAGTTCTTTTCAATAAGTGCTGAAATGATTTGATCCTTGGTATAACCTTCATCTAAGAGATAAGCAATCAATGTTTGATGATCTGCTTCGTTTGACTGAACAAGATCTTTGATGGCTTGATAATTACGTTTTGCCATCACTTCTAAGATTTCTTCTTCTGTAGGAATTGTTTTTTCTGTCATCTTAGTTTTGATAAAACGTTCAATCATTTGAAGTTTACCACGCATAGATGGATATACGAGTGAGACAGACATACCTGATTTTCCTGCACGACCAGTACGACCGATACGATGCACATAGATTTCATCTTCAAATGGAATTTCATAGTTAATGACCATATCGACGTGTGAAATATCTAAACCTCTTGCTGCAACGTCTGTAGCAATCAAATACTTCAACTTCTTAACGCGGAATCTTCCCATGACATAATCACGTTGTGATTGTTTTAAATCGCCATGAAGAGCATCTGCTTCATACTGATGTTTCTGCAAATAGTCAGAAAGTTGATCCACATCAGCTTTAGTGTTAGCAAAAATAATCGCTGAACCAGGTTGATAGTAATCAAGCACACGAATCAGTAAGTGATCACGATCAGATTTTTTGACGTTGTAATAAATCTGTTCAATCTTTGAAACAGTCAACGTTGGTGTTTCAATCTTGATCATTTCAGGATTCTTCTGATACTTTTCTGCAACCTTCTTGATGAAAGGTGGAATGGTTGCTGAAAAGAGAGCGGTTTGTCTTTCCTGTGGTGTATCTTTTAGTAATCGCTCTAAGTCTTCTTGGAAACCCATTTTAAGCATTTCATCCGCTTCGTCCATGACGAGCACTTTGATGTGCGAAAAGTCAATGGTTCCTCTTTCCAAATGGTCGATGGCTCTACCTGGTGTAGCAACGACAATTTGTGGATTTAAGGATAAAGCCTTAAACTGCTTATTGTATGATTCTCCACCATAGATGGATGCTACTTTCACATCCTTGTTGAACTTGACAAGTTTGATAAATTCTTTATATACCTGCAGGGTAAGTTCACGTGTTGGACAAATCACAAGTGCTTGGATGTGACTGTTTGTCAGATCAAGCTTCTCTAAAATAGGGATGGCAAAAGCAAATGTTTTTCCTGTCCCCGTCTGTGCCTGGCCAATAAGATCTCTTCCCTCTAACATTTTAGGGATGGCGTGATGCTGGATTGACGTCGTTTCTACGAGTCCGAGAGCTTCGATGGCCTGTTTTGTTTCTTGTAAAATCGGTAATTCATTAAATAATAGATTCATTTTTTTCCTCAATTCTTTTAAACCTTTATAACTATACCATAGATCATGAAAAAATACTATGAAAATTAATCATTTTGATTACAAAATCATGAACTTAACAAAAGAAAAAGACTCATCGAGTCTTCTTGCGTTCACAATTCTCACCTTCACAATAATCAGTTCTGACATACTGTACCGATGCTTGTGTTAAGGCTTCTAAAATATGTTCTTCTGAATGAAGACCAGACAGTCTAATCTTACCATCAATACGCATGTGTGGAATTTCAAAAATACCTTTCAGTATCGCATTTTCACGATTCATTTGAACAGCGTCACAAAACTGCTTACTTGCCAATACTTCATCCACTTTGATCGAATCTAAACCTGCACGTTGTGCTACTTTTCTTAAAACATCATGATTGGAGATATCTTGTTTTTCTACGTAGTAGGTTTTAAATAGCTGCTTATTATATTCGAAAGTTTTATCCATTTTCTTTGCTAAATGAGAGAGTCGATGTGCATCATGGACTTTAACAGGTTTCAACATTTTAGGCATATCTTTAAACAGCTCTTTGACCTCTTCTTCAGTCATGACGTGATGTTGAGATAGCACCTTATGAAAGGTACAATCTTCTGCTGGTTCAAAAGAAGGAATCATTTCATAACTACGATAAAGTAGTTCAAGATCCTTGAATGTATATTTCTTATATAATTGTTCAATCACCAGGTGTTGTTGGTAACAAAGTGGTGATATATAATCTAACCAAAATTCTAATTTCATGAACTCATTCCAATCTATTTAATTCATGTGCTATTTTACTAAAAAAACATCATGTTATCAAGTTTTATGCCTTGCTTAACGATGATAGACAACCTGATCGTTGATAATAGTCATAACGACACGTGACTTTTCAAAATCAGCTTCATCTAAGGTCGTTAAATCACGATCAAACACGGTAAAATCAGCTAAATAGCCAACCTTAAGGTAACCTCTTGGTCCGAGTTTACTTTGCACGTGCGCATCTGATGTATAGCTCTTAATGGCTTCAAAAGGGGTTAATTTCTCAGAAGGGGTATAGATAGTTAAATTGCTTCTTGAACGTCTGTAGATGGCATCTTTGATGCCTAGAAGTGGATTAGGATGTTCCACAGGTGCATCTGAAGACCCAGCAATCCTGATATGTTCTTTCAGATAGGTTTTCCAGGGAAACATGAGCTCAGGTGATTGTGAAAAGAGGGTCAAAGCGTGAGGTAGGTCACTGGCTAAAAATGAGGGTTGAATATCGACTGATATCGGTAAGTGTTTCATTTTTTCAACCGTCTCAAGACGCGCCCAAGGTGCGTGGATAATCCGATCGATTTGTTGTTGTTGTGGTGGATATGCTTTTAAGATATCGCATACTTCATCTAACCCACGATCACCGATGACATGAATCGCTGCAGTTAAACCTAAACTTCTGGTCTTTTTAAGTGTCTCAATGAACTGATCTTTCCCCATCACAACTTCACCACATGAGTTTGTTCCTTGATAAGGATAAAACATCAGTGCTGTTTGGCTTGACATCGTACCATCATAAAACATTTTGACAGCACCAAACTCTAGATAAGGTGATACAACACCCCAAGGTGTTTTGGAGTTGATGTAGTTATCTAAAACCTGATGATGAATTAGAAGATGAGCTCGAAAAGGTTTTTCTGATAAGACATCGTGATAAGCTTGGTACGTTAAATCAAAACCGTTATGATAATATAAGTCATCTGAGTGTCCACCTGTAATGCCATATGATGTTAATTGATCGATCGCTTGTTCAATCATCTGTTTTAACTTGGGATAACTTGGTTTAGGCATCTTCTGCATGACAGATGATGCTTTTTCTTCTTTTAAAATACCTGTGTCATCAGTCACACCAAAATAGGCAAGAGCTTTTGAATTAAGCGTCATCCCATGAAAATCACTATGTCTTAAGACCACCATGTGGTGATTGATATAAAGGTCTAAATCATGTTTTGTTAATCCAAAGTCATGATATCCAATCGCAAAGATGAGTTCTTCATCACATGCGCTTAGTTGATGAATGACAGCTGCTAAATCCTTGCAATTACTTAAATTGATCACATTTAAGTATTCACCATAACCTACAATATGCAAGTGATTATCAATAAATCCAGGATAGAGATGTGCACCTTTTAAATCGATGATGCGCTCGCAAGTTGAAAGCATGACATCTTGATCAAATGCGATAATTTTACCATCTTCTGTTGCCATTATGGTATGATATTCAGTTTCATGTGTCATGGTATGTAGTATACCGTTGATATAACATGTCATAAGGTCACCTTTTAAATAAAAAACTTCACCATGATTTTACCATGATTGAAGTTTTTTTTCCTCGATATAGTTTTTGATCACATCATAAGCAAAGCCTTTTTGATAAAGCTTTTCTTTGATTTTTTGTTCGAGTTCATATCCTTGATACTTTTGAACATAAGTTTTATAGATTTTATCGTAAGCTTTTTCTAATAATCTCGATTCATCACCAACATAGTGTGTATCTGGTGCTGATAAGACTGCATCAATGACCTCGCGGTGAAATCCTTTTGAAATAAGTAAGACTCTAATGCTTTGAAAAGCTTGCTTTTTGGTTTTACTTTTCATCTGATTTAGTTTAGATTGTACAACTTCAGTTAATAGATCATACTCATTGATTGTGCTTATAGCTTGATAAATGAAAGCTTCATTAACACCTTTTTGTGCGAGTTTAAAGATGATCATCTCAGGACCTTCTTGATACTTCTTCATGTTGACATACATATTTGCATACTGAAGATCATCAAGATAATGTCTTTCAATGAGCTTTTTAAGTGTTGTTTGAACAACAGGTGCTTGATAACCTTTCGTTGTTAAATGTTCTTTCATTTCCTGAATCGTCATCATCTTTTTTAATGCCTTTAAACCTTCACGAAGTGATGATAGTTCAGCATTTTCTTTGATCAGTTGATGATAGTCTTCCTGTGTGATCGTTTTGCCTAGAGTAATGTGGTACTTAATCATCAGTTCTGGTTCAACAGGTATCACCTGATCATCAAAAGAGACATCGATGTGATTCTTTTTCTTTTTGATCTCTAAAATGATTTTATCCATCAGCTTGATTTAATCTCTGAAATGAGTGTTTGAAGTTCATCATCATAGGTGATATTATTCATCATTTCTACATAACGTTTATAGATTTGATGTGCTGTATCAATCGTAATTGCATCACCTGATATCTCATGTTCCACGTTGAATTGTGCTACGATATCTTTTGTCTTTTGATCAAAATAACCATCTTCTCTAAGTTTTGCTTCACCTGTTAAATTGTAATAGATGTTTAAGAATGCTTGATAGTTAGCTAAACTTTGATAAACGTGATCAAATGACATTTCGCCAGTATACAAAGGCATATCAATATTCTTAACACCTGTTGGATCGATGAGATTAACATCAAGTGGGTTGTCGCTGACATTTAGTTGATCGCCATAATACCATTCGCCTTCGGTATAGACTAAATAATATCTGACATTGTTAATCACACCTAAAGCAACTTGATTTTGGTAAACACCTTTACCATAACTTGGTCTACCATAGAGTTCATAACCACCTATTGATTGAAGTGCAGCAGCTAAAACTTCTGAGGCTGATGCCGAATGTTCATTGATCAGCACTTTAATGTCATATGGTTTAGCTTGCGATAAACCACCATAAAAGGACTGAACTTCATTCGTTCTTGGAATCATGGTAAAGAGTGGTTTTTCTAAGTTTCTTATGAGTAATTGTTGGGTAATTCCAGGTAACAAGGATTGGTATCCTTGGTTATGAAGTGCAGAGAGTGCACCACCTGGATTATTTCTTAAATCGATTATTAAGGTTTTCGTTTCATCGGTTAAAATGGTTTGTTCAAGTGTGTTGAGAGTCGTTTGAAAAACAGATGCTGTCCCAACTGTACTTTCGCTAGCCCCTGAAAAACGTCTAATTTTGATATAAGCAATGTCTGATTCACCCAGATCAACCGAAGAGACTGTTGGTGTTAAAATCTCTTGATATGTGATTGTGACTTCTTCTTCATCTCCATCAGGGTTTAAAACGATAAACGTCTTCTCATCACCTAAATTACCAGTAATTAAATCTAAAACTTCATCATCATATTTAAGTGTATTAAAATAGATCGATTCAGTGTTTTCAACAACACCTACGATGACATCGTTAGGATAAATATGTAAATAAGCACCACCGTCACGATAAACATCAGTGACACGTAGTGTCAAATCATCTTCAAAGTAGAAACTGATACCTATACCTGTAAATCTTTCTTCATCGGTATCACCTGATTCTAAAGGAACTGCAAGTAATCTTGTGTAAGGATCATCATTGAGTTCACCAATCTTTTGAATGGTTGCTTCCATATTGGCAATGAAAGCTTCATGAACTTCTGCAGAGTCAATGTCATAGTAGTAATAATTGTTAAAAGATTCTATGATATAGGTAAACATATCATCATTGTTTGATGTAGGTGAGGATGGTAAAATTCGCTCAACAAAATAGCCAGAAAAGAAGGCTAAAATCACACTGATGAAAAAGAGAATTCCTATCTTTTTACTTACCACTTTGCTCCCTCCCTCGAGAAACCTTCACCAAGTGCTTCTTTTGTCTTGGTGACAAACGTGAATGCTTTAGGGTCTGCATTCTTAATGATATGTTTAAATATATAAAGCTGCGCACGATCAACCGTACAAATAATCATTTCTTTTTCTTGTTTCGAGTAACCACCAATGACTTTCATCTTGGTAATACCTCTTTCTAAGCGTTCATAAATCTTTTGTTGCATCAAGTCAGGATAATCTGTCACAATAAAGACGGTATAACCTGCTGTTCCTTCAATCGATAAGCGATCGATTAAAAGACCACTGATAATCATAGAACCTACAGCATATAATCCAAGTTGGAAATTGATGATCATCGCAATCAAGATGATCGCACCATCGGTGATATACATCGCTGTTGAAAATGACATATGTAAATACTTATGCATAATGTTTTGGATGACATCAACACCACCCGTTGTTGCATTATTACGAATGACAACACCAAGACCAATACCTAAGAAGATACCACCAAAAGCTGCACCGATTAAAAGAGGTGATTCGGTCATAAACTTCATAAAATAATCAGCTGGTATCGTTTTTTCTAAGATCCAAATGATGGTAGGCGATAAAAGTGTTGCATAAGCTGTTTTAACAAAAAAGACTTTGCCTAATACAATCCATCCAAGCATTAACAATAAGAAATTGGCGATATACATGAATAGCGATACAGGGATTTGGTTTTGAAAAATAACAGCAACCCCCATGACACCACCAATAATTAAATTTAAGGGTAATAAGAAAAAATAGAAACCGGCAGACATGACAATAACGCCTGCTGTAATTTCTAAAATTTCACGTAGTTTTGCTTTATTCATGTGATTCACCCGCTTTTAAATAAGCATTGATAAATCCATCAAGTTCACCATCCATGACAAGATCAACTTGACCAACTTCATAATTGGTTCTATGATCTTTAACCATTTGATAGGGATGAAAGACGTATGATCTGATCTGTGAACCCCAGGCAATATCCTTTTGTTCACCTTTGATACTCTTTAATGTTTCTTCTTGTTTTCTAATTTCTTCTTGCATCAACTTTGCTTTTAACACATGCATCGCTTGTTCTTTATTCTTAAGTTGAGAGCGCTCATTTTGACATGTTACAACGATACCTGTAGGTAAATGCGTGATTCTCACAGCAGAATCGGTGGTATTAACACTTTGTCCACCTGCGCCACCTGAGCGGTATACGTCAATCTTTAAATCTTCATCTTTTAAATCAATGTCGATTTCATCATCAAGTTCTGGCATCACATCCAGTGATACGAAGGATGTATGTCTTCTAGCATTCGAATCGAAAGGTGAAATACGAACAAGACGATGAACTCCGCGTTCAGCTTTTAAATAGCCATATGCATAAGATCCTTTGATTAAAAGTGTAACAGATTTAATGCCTGCTTCTTCACCAGCTTGGTAGTCTAGAACTTCAACTTTGAATTTTTTCTTTTGAGCATAGCGAATATACATGCGATAAAGCATGTCTGCCCAGTCTTGTGATTCTGTACCACCAGCACCGGGGTGTAATTCTAAAATGGCATTGGCTTGATCATAAGGGCCATTCAAAATGATTTCAACTTCAAAATCAGCAACTTCTTCTTGAAGTTCGAAAAGATCATTCTCTAGAATTTCCCATTCTTCAGTACCTTCTTCACTGATTTCATACCATTCAATCAATTGATCAAGTTTTTTTGCTAATGTCGCATAGTGATCAAGTTTTTCTCTGATTTCGGTTGCACGTTTTGTTACTTTTTTTGCTTCCTTAGTGTCAGACCAAAAATCAGGCTTTTGCATCTCTTTATTTAAATCTTGATAGGTCTCTTCGAGCTTTTGTGGTCCTATCGCTTTTCTTAAATCATGAATGCTTTCTTTGAGTTGTCCAATACGCTTATTGACTTCATAGGTTTCCACAAAAACACCTCCTTAACGCCAAGGCAGATTACGTTGGCTATAGTTTTTCTTGACCTTTGGTTTCTTAGGACGTTCTGTACGTCCTTCGTTGGTTTGTGTATTTTTAACAACTTCTTCACGTTGAACATTGTACTGTATTTGTGCACGAATTGCATAACGTGTGACATCACGTGAAATGTTGTCAATCATTTCATTAAACATGGATAACCCTTGTTGTTGATATATGATAAGTGGGTTTTGTTGACCATATGACTGAAGGCTAACACCTTGTCTTAATTCACTCATGGCATCAATATGACGCATCCAATAAGTGTCGATCACACGAAGCATAACAACTTTCAAGAACTCATTAAAAATTTCAGGTGGGAACATTTCTTTCTTTCGATCAATTTCTTTATCAGCAATCGTTAAAATGAAATTTTCAAGTTCCACTTCATCCATTTTTTCAATGATTTCTTTAGTGAGTGTATTTGGCATAAAGATGTTTCCGTTAAAGGTTGTGATGATATTGTCATCATCAATCTTAAACTGATTTTTACCAACAGGATGAATAAATTGATGAAGCGTCTTCCTTAAACTGATCTTCACGGTATCTCTAATTTGATCTTCAATCGATTCAAGTGTTAACACATCACGGCGTTCTTTATAGATAATTTCACGTTGTTTTCTTAGAACATCATCGTATTTTAAGACATTTTTACGGGTATCATAGTTGTTACCTTCAATACGCTTTTGTGCAGATGTAACAAATCTGGAGAATAGTTTAGATGCTAATGGTTCACCAGTTGTATTTAAACGTTCAAGCATTTCGACACGCTTCTTAAATGATTCGCCACCGAAACGCTGCATGAGTTCATCATCCGCAGAAATATAGAATCTTGAATATCCGGGGTCTCCCTGACGTCCACTACGACCTCTTAACTGATTATCGATACGTCTAGATTCATGACGCTCACTACCGATAACTGCAAGACCACCAAGCTCAACGACACCTTCACCAAGTTTAATATCGGTACCACGACCAGCCATGTTGGTCGCAATCGTGACAGATCCCTTTAAACCAGCTTTTGCAACAATTTCAGCTTCGCGTTCATGGTTTTTAGCGTTTAACACTTCATGATTGATACGTCTAGCTTTAAGCATACGCGATAAGAGTTCTGATGTTTCTACGGCAATCGTACCAATCAAAAGAGGTTGACCTTTTTGATGTCTTTCTTCAACTTCATCACATAAAGCTTTAAATTTTGATTCAGAATTTGCGTAGATGAAATCAGGTTCATCAACACGAATGACAGGAGCGTTAGTTGGTACTTCAACAACGTCCATGTTATAGATATCACGGAATTCTTCTTCCTCCGTTTTAGCAGTACCGGTCATACCTGAAAGCTTCTTATACATTCTAAAGAAGTTTTGATAGGTAATAGTAGCAACCGTAACGGTTTCTTTTTTAATTTGAACACCTTCTTTGGCTTCCAAAGCTTGATGCAACCCTTCAGAAAACTGACGTCCATGTAAAATACGACCTGTAAACTGGTCAACGATTAAGACTTCACCATCTTGAACAACATATTCAACATCTCTTTGCAAGATGTGTACAGCACGAAGTGCGTTGTTAATATGATGGACAAGTGTCACGTGTTTTAAATCATATAAGTTTTCAAGTTGGAATATTTGTTCAGCTCGCTTAATTCCTGATGGGGTTAAGGCGATGGTTTTCGATTCCAAATCGATTTCAAAGTCTTCATCACGAAGCGATTTTGCAAAACGGTCTGCAGCTTGATAAAGGTTGTGGTTATTCTTCTCACCACCAGAAATAATAAGTGGGGTACGCGCTTCATCAATTAAGATCGAGTCAACTTCATCGATGATGGCATAATTTAGTCCACGTTGTTGGACCATATCTTTAGCATATAAGACCATGTGATCTCTTAAGTAGTCAAACCCTAATTCAGAGTTGGTTGAATAAATGATGTCACAATCATATGCGGCTCTCTTTTGTTCACGAGATATATCGCGAAGATTAAGACCAACCGTTAAGCCTAAAAAGCGGAAGAGATTACCAATATCCCCTTCGGCTTCACGTTTCGCCAAGTATTCGTTAACTGTAACAATGTGAACACCTTCACCATTGATTGCAGATAAATAAGCAGGCATAACAGCTGTTAAAGTTTTACCTTCACCAGTTTTCATTTCAGCAATATTACCATGGAAAATGGCAACTGCTCCTAAGACCTGGACATAATATGGGAAAAGGCGTGTCACGCGTTTTGACGCTTCTCGTACAACAGCAAACGCTTCTGGCATCATGCTGTCTAATGATTCACCCTTCTGATATCGATCTTTAAATTCAGTTGTCTTTGCTTGAAGATCTTCATCTGTTAACTGAGCCATTTTCTCTTCAAGTGAAAAAACAATGTCTGCTATTTTTTTAGCTTCTTTGAGTTCCTTTTTTCCTGGATCAAACCATTTTTTTAGCATAGAAACACTTCCTTTTCGTCTTTATTATATTACTATAATAAGGCTATTTTTACAAGCGATTTCACTGTTTATGGGAAATTACCATAATGTCAAAAATGATAAAAAAGAACCCTTGAAAAAGAGTTCTATTTTATGTTTGTTGTTTGAGTGATTGAATCATCGATTTCAAGATAAGGTTTTTTCTCATAGGATAACCATGTAGCAACCATATGTGATGGAAAAACAACGACTTTTTGATTAAATTCGGATACGAGTGCATGATAGCTTTCTTTCTTCAAATCGAGTTCATTTTTGAGCTCGTGCATCACATCAAAAAGCAATGTAACTTCTTGATTATTTTTAATAGATTCAGAGGTTGATAAGGTTTTATATGCTTTATCAATCTCTTCAGTTACGTCATGTATAAAGACAGCTTTTTCGATCATATCCATCTTATCAAGTGAACCATCTAACTTAATGTCTGTAAATGGATGTTCTTGATGTAAATGCTTATAAAAATCTTGGTATAAAAGAAACCATTTGCCAATGGCTTGATCGAGTTCAATCTGAGACTGATTTATTTTTACTTCAAGTCTTTTGAACATGTTTTTCGTTGATAATACATAAAATACGATGATCAATGCGATGATAAAAAGCGAACCCCCCGCGATTAAAAATGGCATATGAATATCCTCCTAGGGTTACTTTAACAACTTTCTAAACAAATCAACTTGATCACATTTTTCCCATGTGAAATCTTCATCTTCTCTTCCAAAATGACCATAATTAACAGTCTTTTTAAAAATGGGACGTTTGAGGTCTAGTGTTTTAATAATTGATGCTGGTCTTAAATCAAAATGAGATTTAACAACATCATAAATATCACTTAAATCAACATGTTCTGTACCAAATGTATCAATCGACACTGATACAGGTTCAGCTAAACCAATCGCATAAGCAATTTGAATCTCACATTGATCAGCAATACCTGACTTAACAATATTTTTAGCTATATATCGCGCCATATAGGCAGCACTGCGGTCAACTTTTGAAGCATCTTTACCAGAGAATGCACCACCACCATGACGTGCATACCCACCATAGGTATCAACAATGATCTTTCTACCTGTTAGTCCAGCATCACCATGTGGGCCACCTATCACGAAACGACCGGTTGGGTTGATTTGATAAATCGTTTCGGATGTATCATAACCTCTTAACACAGGTTCAATGACATGTTCCATCACAGCGGCTTTAAGACTAACTTGATCCCATGACTCATCGTGTTGCGTCGATAAAACAACGGTGTGAATAGCAACCGGTTGGTTCTTATCGTTATAGGCGACTGTAACTTGTGTTTTACCATCAGGACGAAGACCTGATATGATATTGTTTTTTCTAACATAACTTAGTCTTTCAGATAGACGATGTGCTAAATAAACAGGTAATGGCATTAACGTGATGGTTTCATTGGATGCATAACCAAACATTAAACCTTGATCCCCAGCACCTTGTTCTTTATGTTCGGTTTCATCGACACCTAATGCGATATCTGGTGATTGCGGTTTAATGCGAACATCAATAATGACATCATCTGCATTATAACCATATTCTTTTTTATTGTATCCAATATCATGAATCGCACCTCTAACGACGTGGTCAAAATCAATATTGGCTGTTGATGTGATTTCACCAAATAGGAGCGCATAGTCTGTTGTTACTGCTGTTTCACAAGCGACTCTCGCTTCGGGATCTTTTTCTAATACAGCATCTAAAATGGCATCAGAAATATAATCTGCGACTTTGTCTGGATGTCCTTCAGTTACTGATTCACTACTAAATAATTTACGCATACGAAGCCTTCTTTCATAAAAAAATGTTTCTCTAAGGAGAAACACCTGTCTTTGGGATTTTTCCTTATTGATGGGTCACTTAAACCCCTTGTGATAAGCACCTAATTTAAATAGGTTGCTGCTATGTCTACGGTCACTTGCCTCGATAGCTCTGAATAAGTGAAACTAGATTTACTTGTAATCCTCAATAAGGATACAACAACTCTTATGAAATGTCAACCAATTCTATTTAGAAATTGTTATACATCTCTGCAAATTCATCATGAAACTTCAAAAATCTTTCTTTTAGGTCATGATCGAAATACTGACCCAATTCATTTTGGAAAGATTTTAAAACAATGGAGTGAGCCATGGGTCTTTTATATGGCTTCGGCCCACGCATTGTGATATATAGATCTGCGAGTAAAATGATTTGTGATTCAATCTCCGGTTGAATGAGTAACATTTCTTTGAGAAATTTTTCATTGGCTGAATCTTCAATATGGGCTCTTGTGATATCTTCACATTTTTGAGCGAGCTGCATACGCTTCGCAATCTTAGAACCGAGTTCTGTTTTTTCCTTTAAAACATCATAAGATTTCTCATCAAATGTGTTCATGTCATTCAGCATATGTTTAATCTCTTGATATTGTAGATGAATTAAAGCATAGGCATTTAAATCTTTAATTTTCTCATAAGACATCCCATAATAATCCGCTAACTTTTCACTCATCATCTGTACTTGCGATGCGTGACGTTTGTCCATCAGTGTATATGAACTTGAAAAAACTACAGAGAACAAATCACCTACGATATGTGAAAAATCACCTTGAACTTGTCTGCGTTTAATAAGTTCTTTTTTACGTTCTTCTTGCATATATTGCCCCATGGATACAATGGCATAAACAACAAAGTAGAACAAAATAAAGAGTAACGTTCTTAATAAAATATCACCGAATTCAGGAAGCGTAACGAATCTTGGCAAGAACTCCATGATGGTTTCACCTTCTTGGACAAGACGATGAATGGTGAACGTCCATATAAAATGAATGACGGTTAAAAGAGCGAGTAATCCTTGAAATGATGAGGATAATAATTTTCGCTCTTGATAAAGTGAAATAACAACGATTGCATAATACATTAAGATGTATGCTGCTGTTTCAAAGTAATCAATTTGATAAAGTCTCGCGTAAATCAAAATTGATGAAAAGAAAATATAAAATGCTGAGACATACATGGCAACCGATTGCTTGGTTTTATCATGAGGATCCATGTTGATCAGCTTCGTTAAAAATTTGTTAATCACATAGGTTAATGGAAATGCAATAAATGTCACAATCCAATTGCTGACCTCATCTTTTGTTGATAATGATAATACAAATAGAATAATCGAATACATTAAGTTTGAAACGAAGACGATGTGTTTGATAACCACATTACGACGGAAAAGAACGGCGACATCATCTGTGATATCGACGCCTTGTTCAAAGCCAAAGTACTTAGCAAAAATCCCTTTGCCAAGCGCTTTAACATTGAGTTTATCACGTAATCTTTTCTTCACCCAATCATCCTTTTTACATTAAAGATCAAAAATACTAAAACGTTTAACACCAATATCTTCATGTGCGATTTCTTCATTTAACACTTGTGCAACACGTGTTGATGCTGCAGCTGCAATCGCTCCAACGATATCATCTAAGAATGTATGACAAATGCCATCTTCTTTTCCTAAGTCATTTAACTTTTTAACAACACCATGTTTATTGACATCGATATCACCAAAGTTGGTTTGACCAATGGTACCATAAAGACCTGATACATCTAACCCCATGGTTTCATCAATCCCAAATAAACCTAAATCTTGATAGATAATCTCTTGGATCGGACCTTGAAACATCTTTTCTTCTGCCAATCTGTCAATTTCACATGCGAGTTGAACGTGATGAAAAACATCACGAAGAGATAAGATCTTTTCAACAGATTCCATGCACAAATCCATGGAAACATTGTCAGAATAACGTGATTGTTGTTTATAACTAATCTCAGCGATTGATTCTAATGTTACACCACGTTTTAATAAAATCTTTTTGTTAAGTTCGAACATTTCATGTCGTGTATAAATGACTTTTACTTGCTGTTCTTTTTCACCCATTTTTATTTTCTCCCTTCAATGACATCACCTTGTTTGATGATGTTTTGGCCATTAAGAAAGTCTTTGGTGGCCATGACTTTTTTCCCTGGTTGTTGAACTTCTAAAAACTCGATGGACCCATCAATAGTTTTTATAATCAAACGCTTATGTATAGTTAGTACACATCCAGGGATCGCCTTATCGTCTATTATATCACCTTTTTGGGCACGATAAACCTTGAGGGTCGTATTTTTTAAATTGAGGGTTGCTCCTGGTTCAGGACTTAATCCTCTGATGCGATTCATCATCTGATCAGTTGTCATACCAAAATGAATTTCTTCATCTGATGGTTTAATCGTATAGGCGAATGTAACGTCCTGTTCATTTTGAGGTGTTCTTTGTTTTTTTCCTTGTGTGATATCATCTAACACTTGGATTAAGAGATTAGCCCCAACGATTGATAACTTTTTAGATAAGGTTTCATAGTTATCATCGTTTTCAATTGAAACTTTCTGTTGACTAATGATATCACCAGAATCCATTTTATATGCCATGTACATGATGGTGATTCCTGTTTCTTTTAATCCATCGAAAAGAGCATATTGAATAGGAGCGCCACCACGGTAATGAGGTAGTAAAGATCCATGAACGTTGATCGCTTCAAACTGATCGAGTAAATCTTGTGGTAACATCTGCCCATAAGCTGCAGTGACAATTAAATCTGGTTTAAGATCTATAATCATCTGATAATCTTTTCTAAGACTTACAGGTTGAAAAACAGGCAATCCTAGTTCTAATGCTTTTTCCTTAACGGGAGATGCCATCATGGTTTTCTTTCTTCCAACGGCTTTGTCGGGCTGTGTAACAACCAACATGATGCGATGATGTTGATTCAGTTGTGTTAAAACGGGTACAGAAAAGTTGGGTGTACCCATAAATACGATGTTCATATATTCACCTACCATGTGTCTAATTTGGGTATAAATGATATTAAGATATCTTGCTGTTGGTGAGACTCAATTAACTTAAATAACGGAGTTAAATCCATTTTTTGATATTTAAGAGTCAACGTAAACCTGTATTGATCTTTCATTTTTTTAATCATTGCTTGTGATGGACCTAAAACAACAAAACCCATCTTTTGAAGATCTTTTTTCATCATGAATGCTTTTTGATAGGTTTTTAAGAAGCTGATACCTGAAAAAAGAAGTTGTGAGGTTTGTCCATAAGGTTCATAACCTAATAGTTTACGTTGATAAAGAGCTTCTTTATAAAACGCATCATAACCTTCAGATAAGCTCTTTAAGACAAAGTGATTCAAATCATAACCTTGAAGGTATGCTTCTCCTTGCATCATGCGACCTGATCGTCCAGTGACCTGTGTTAAAAGCATGTATGCTTTTTCAGAACTCATGTATGAAGGTACTTTAAGTAACATATCCGTTAATAAGACACCAACAAGTGTCACCTTAGGTAGGTCTAAACCTTTAGAGATCATTTGAGTGCCAAGTAAAATATCATAAGATTCACTTTTAAAATCATGCCATAAAATTTCGTGAGCATTTTTTGTTCTTGTTTGTGATTGGTCAAGTCTGAGAATTCTAGCTTTTGGCATGAGTTTTTTAAGCTGTTCTTCAGCATATTCGATGCCAACACCGACTTCTTTTACCTTAGGTTCATGACAGACTTGACAATTGCTATCAAAAGGTATTTCATATCCACAATATGGACATTTTAAAATCTTCTTATCTTTATAAAAGGTGAGTGATACATCACAATGTGAACACTTAGGAACATCACCACAAGCTCTACACATCACAAACGGAGCATACCCTTTTTTATTCATAAGTATTAAAGTTTGTTCATGCTTCTTGATACGTTCTTCAATAGCATGAAGTAATGGTCTTGAAAAAATATGATAGTGCTTTGCTTTAAGTTCTTCTTTCATATCGATATAATGAAGCGTTGGCAAAGGTAAATCAAAGGGTCGTTTTGTCAATTCTAAGAGTTCATAACGTTGTTGTTCAGCTTCATACATATCAACGATACGCGGTGTTGCTGAGCCTAAAACGATGGGTATATGATGATATTTAGCGCGTTCAATAGCTAACTCAACAGCATCATAATAAACACCTTCTTGCTGTTGATAACTTCCATCATGTGACTCATCAATGATAATCAACCCCAGGTGACTAATAGGAAGAAAAACAGCACTTCGTGTTCCTAAGATCACATCAACTTCACCTTTGATAATCGAACGATACTCATCATAGCGTTCACCTTTTGATAACGCTGAATGATAGATAGCTACACGTTCAAAACGTGATTTTAAACGCTGAGCCATTTGAGGAATTTGTTGTATTTCAGGTACGAGAACTAATACTTTTTTACCTTTAGATACCATATCTTCAATGACATCGAGATAGACTTCTGTTTTACCAGATCCAGTAATACCTTTAAGTAGGAAGACTTGGTGATCAGTTGACTTTTTAATATGATTTGAAGCGTTCACTTGTTCAGCACTTAGCGTAACACGCTTATCATCTAAATCGAATACGTGAGCAATTTCACGTTTAACATCCATGTCACGAACTGTAAAAACGCCTCGTTTAACCAATGTATTGATCATGGCATCGGTTAATCCAAGCTCATAAAGGTCTTCTTTTTTTAGTTCGGATTCCGTATCATGATAATCAATTAATCCAGGGTATCGATCTATTTTCGGATAACCATGATGGTTTTGAAATTGATAAATTTTGATGGTTTTCTCTGTTTTTTTCTCTCTAACATACGTTTCGATTGTACAATAACCTAAATCCTTTAAGCGTTTAAGTCGTTGATAATAAACTTGATCTGATTGAGATAATCGCCAAACACCTTTTCGATTAAAGAAAGGTTTTAAATCATCAGGTATATGATCCATATCTAAAGCTTTGACAACCTTTTGGTAGCTGACAAGTAGTTCTTTAGGTATAACTGTTTGATAAAGGCTAGAAAGTAATTCTTTACTACCTTTTGACATCTCATCTAACATCATAAACGTTTCATCATCGATAGTTGGTGTGCTATCTAAGACATCACTGATTGCTTTGGTTGCTGATGACGATTCATCTTTGAGATTGACAACAATACCTAATCGTGGTTGATTGCCTAATCCAAAAGGTACTAAAACACGCATCCCACGTGTGATAAACGTCGAGAAATCTTCTGGGACGATATAGTCGTAAAACTGATTAACTTCTTCGTGTTTGATATCGATAACGACTTCAGCATACATGTTCATTCACCTACTCTATTATACCATCTGATGATGACAAAAAAAGTAACCGAAGTTACTTTATTGTTTTAAGGATTTTGTCGATGCGATTACCGTAAGCTAGTGCTTCATCATACTTGAAAACGAGGTCAGGAATTTTACGTGTGTTTTTAATTTTCTTAGCTAATTCCATGCGAATCGCAACCTTAGCTTCATCAAGTGCGTGTTTAGCACGTTCTAAAACTTTTTCATCATCTGATAAAATCGTGTAGTAAATATTAGCAAACGATAAATCTTTGGTTACTTTAACTTCAGTTAAATTGATGTATCCAAAACTTTTATCCTTGACTTCAGCGTTAACAATCGGTGCAAGCTCACGCTGAATGAGGCTTGCAAGACGTTCTGTCGTAACAGACATATTACGCTACCTCCACTTCCTTCATTTGAGATGCTTCGATAATATCACCATTTTTTAAGTCGTTATAGTTTTCAATAGATAGACCACATTCAAAACCTTGACGGACTTCTTTTGCGTCATCTTTGAAACGTTTGAGTGATGCTAATTTACCTTCATAAACAACAATACCCTCACGAATGACTCTGACGAGTGCATCACGTTTGATAATGCCATCAGTCACATAACAACCAGCAATCGTACCGATGCGTGAGATCTTGAATGTTTCTCTTACTTCTGCTTGTCCTGTTACGATTTCTTCAAATGTAGGTTCAAGCATACCCTTAAGAGCGGCTTCAATATCTTCTTGAATACGATAAATGATGTTATATAAACGGATTTCAACACCTTGCTGATCGGCAACGAGCTTAACAGCTGCTGTTGGTCTGACATTAAAACCGATGACAATCGCAGATGACGCATTGGCTAATGTAATATCATTTTCAGTAATGGCTCCAACACTTGAACGAACAACATTGACATGGAAACCATTAATATCAATCTTTTCAAGCATATTTTTTAAAGCTTCAATAGAGCCTTGAACATCCCCTTTGATAATGATATTTAATTCTTTTTCAGTTGATTCGATTTGACCAAACATCTTATCTAATGATGCTTTTTTCATGGTTTTAGCTTCTGTTTCACGTTGACGTGATTGTCTTTCAAGAGCGATATCACGTGTTACGCGTTCATCCTTAAACGCCATGAAGATATCACCAGCTTGAGGAACTTCGTTTAAGCCTGTCACTTCAATAGGTTGAGAAGGTAAAGCTTTATTATAACGTTTCTTTAAATCGTCATTCATCGTTCTGATCTTACCATAGGTATTACCAATCACAATATAATCTCCGACATGAAGTGTACCTGTTTCAATAATAAGTGTTGCAACAGGACCTCTTCCCTTATCGAGATAAGCTTCAATAACTGTACCTTTTGCTAAACGCTTTGGATTAGCTTTAAATTCTTCAATTTCACTGATCAATTGAATGACATCAAGTAATTCATCAATACCTTGACGTTTGAGAGCTGATACCATGACATATGGTGTTTTCCCACCCCATGCTTCTGGTAATAATCCTTTTTCTGATAGTTCAGTCATGACACGATCAGGATTTGATTGAGGACGGTCCATCTTGTTTACAGCAACTATGATAGGCACTTTTGCTGCTTTAGCATGGTCTAAAGCTTCGATGGTTTGTGGCATGACACCATCATCACCTGCAACAACTAAAACGACAATATCGGTCACTTTAGCACCACGCGCACGCATTTCAGTAAACGCGGCATGGCCTGGTGTATCAATGAATGTGATGGCTTCGCCATTACGCATAACTTGGTAAGCACCAATATGTTGTGTGATACCACCAGCTTCACCTTCAACGACGCGTGATTTACGAATCGCATCTAGTAATGTTGTTTTACCATGGTCAACGTGTCCCATAACAGTAACGATAGGTGGACGTTTAACCATATCTTTTGGATCATCAACGATTTCCATTTCATCATAACGTGTTACGTCAGTGATGACTTCATCTTTAACTTCATAACCTTCATCAAGTGCAATAACTTCGATCGTATCACGATCAATAACTTGGTTGACAGATGCCATGAGACCAAGTTGCATTAAGCGCTTGATCACTGCAGCATTTGATAAACCTAATCCATCTGCAACTTGTGCAACGTTCATATCAGGTTTATATACCAGAATCTTTTCACCTTGTTTTTTCGGATCCTTTTTATTAAGCATCGGTGGCTTTCTAAAATCTGGTTTCTTGTTTACATTCTTTTTGAAATTTTTAACAGGCATAAAATCACTTCCTTCTCTGACTCATCAACAATTGACTAAACCCCCTATCGGTTATTCCAATCACTTTGATATCGTCTTTGCCTAATGACATCGATAGATCAAATGAAGAGATTTCCTCAATGACTTCGACGTTATAAAATTTTGCTTTATCATATACTTTTTTCTTCGTTGTGTGTGAAGCATCTGTCGCAAGAATAATTAATTGTAACTTGTTCATGCGTAATGCAGAAATCGTTAAATCTGTTCCAACGGTCACTTTACGTGCACGATGTGCAAGACCAATCGTGTTATTCATGTGCAAGTTTTAACAGTTCTTCATAAAGACTATCAGGAACTGTTGCTTCCAGTTTGCGGTCGAGTGCTTTGGTCTTCTTAGCTAAAAGAATGACTTCTTTTGAACATTTGAGATAGGCACCTCGACCAGGTGCTTTCCCATTTAAATCAATTGAAACAACACCTTCTTTGGTTGCGCAAACGCGAACCAATTCTTTTTTAGGTAGTACTTCCTTCGTGACAACACACGTTCTTAAGGGTACCTTTTTAACTTTGTTCAACGCCTATCACCTCTTACTTAATACAGAATGCCTTCACCTTGTGCCATGGTCTCTGACTTGATGTCGATGCTCCAACCGCATGCTTGAACAGCGAGTTTAACATTTTGACCAAGTTTACCAATAGCGAGTGATAATTGATTGTCAGGAACAATCGCAAGAGCAGTTTTTTCTTTTGGATTAACACGTGTAACAGCAACCACTTCTGCAGGTTGTAATGCATTGGCGATTAAATCTTTTTCGTTATCGCTCCATCTAAATAAGTCAATCTTTTCATCAGATAATGCTTTAACGATTTCACGGATACGCATACCGCCTTCACCAACGCATGCTCCAATGGGGTCAACTTTAGGATCATTTGACTTCACACCAATCTTCGAACGGTCCCCTGGGTCACGGGAAATACCCATCACTTCGATGATACCATCTTTGATTTCAGGGATGAAGCTTTCAAGTAAACGTATGATTAATGATGGATGTGAACGACTTACAAAGACTTTGGGCCATTTAGTTTTCATTTCAACATCAGATACGTAAACTCTCACATAGTCGCCTACATGGAAGTTATCTTTAGGAAGAGCCTCTTTTTTAGGCAATAAGGTTGTTAAATCTTTACCAATGTCAAGACGATAGTGTTCATCTGTAACATCAATAACGCGTGCAGAAATCATTTCATGCTCAAACTTCTTGAAGTGTTTATAGAGGTTTTCTTTTTGCATGGTAATGAGTGTTTCATTTAAACGGCTCTTGAAATCACGTACTGCAAAGTGACCAAAATCTTTAGGATCAATCTTTTGTTCAAGTATATCCCCAACTTTAATCTTTGAATTGATTTCTCTAGCTTCTTCTAAAAGTATTTGCTGGTAGTTCTTGTCTGCATCCATTGAATACTCATCAACGACTAAGTGTTGTTTATACACGTTAATTTCATTTTTTTCTTCTTTGATTTCTACGCGGCAAGATCTGACATCATGTGCTTTTTTACAACCAGCAATCATACCTTGAACAAACGCTTCTACAACTTGATCATGACTTAATTCTTTCTCTTCAGCAACGAGATCAATATTTTTAAAAAACTCTTTACTTATCATGTTATCCTCCTAAAACTTAATCGCTGTACGCGCGTGTTTCGCGTCATCGAGCTTAATGTCAATTTTTTTAAAACGGCCTTTATCATTAATTTCCATAGTTATCGTGTCATCTTCTACACTTAAGAGTGTACCGTAACCACGATATTTGGGTGATTCTAAATAGATGTAGCGGTTGATGGCTTTGATTAATTCATCTTTTGTGTTGAGTGGACGCTCCGCACCTAAAGATGATAGTTCTAGATAATAATCCGGATCTAAATCATCATCCGTGAGTGTCTGTTGAAATTCGAGATGAATCTTTTCAAGTTCATCGATATCCATTACTTCGGTATCGATCAAGATCTCTAAAATTTTTTCTCCGAATTCTCGTTTTGTTCTTATGGAATAAATACTCAAGTGACTTTTCTCTAAAATGGGTATAAGTTTTTCTCTTATTTTTTCTAAATTCATGTGGACCTCAATAAAATGAGTGGAAATCATCATCCCACTCTTGTTCTCTAACATATTTTAGCATAGTTTATAAAATTATTCAATGTAAGATGTCTTTAATCTCATCTTTTTTGTGATTTTGTTAACAATTTATTTGCAAATGATTTGCATGTGGTTATTGTTGTGCTATAATGTAAATGCAAATCGTTCGCAAAAGGAGAATTCATATGAAAAAATTTGCAGCAGTACTCTTCTTATTCATGACACTTATTGGCCTTGCATCATGTACCTCATCAAAAAATGCTGACATCGTCACAACGATGTTCCCTCAATATGATTTTGCTAGACAAATCGTTGGAGATAAAATGACCGTGAGTTTACTCGTCCCACCTGGTGTTGAAGTACATGCATATGAGGCGACATCTAAAGACATGGTTGCTATTAAAGAATCCAAATTATTCATTTTTACAAGTTTAGATATTGATCAATGGATTAAAGATCCAAAAACCATTGGCGGAAAAGATACAGTCGTGATGAATCTATCCGAACATGTGACTGACGTACCACATGATGACGATCATATACATACATCATTATTATCAACTGAAGATGAGCACGACCACAGTGCAGAACTTCATTATTGGGTGGATCCTGTCATTGCCATCCAATTAATTGACGCTATTTTACATGAAATTGTAGAAATCGATCCAGCACATGAAGCTTTCTATGAAGCTAATGCATATGCCTATCAGGAATTACTTCATGATGCACATGAAGAACTTGATGCATTTATTCAAAACGGTTATGTTGATGCATCCATATATTTCGCAGGTCATAATGCTTTAGGCATGTTTGCTGAAAGATATCATATCAACATCGTCTCGTTATTTGAAGGCTTTAAGCCAGATGCAGATTTAACATCAAGTGAACTCATTTCATTTACTGAAGTTGTTAAATCATCTTTAGTTCATACCCTTTTTATTGAAGAATTAGCTGAGCCTAAAGCTGCTTTACAAATTAAAAATGAACTTGCAAAAGAAAACTATAGCTTAACCTTATTAGAACTCCATGCTTATCACAATGTTACAAAAGAACAGATGGAGGATGGCATCAGATATATCGATTTGTTTAGACAAAACATTGAATCGATTAAATCGGTGCTCACACAAAATATATGATTACATACGATCAAGTCAACGTTAATTTTGGCAAATTCCAAGCGCTATCAAACGTCTATTTTCATCTTGAAAAAGGCGCTTTTTTGCATATTGTTGGACCCAATGGTAGTGGGAAAACAACATTAATTAAAACACTTGTGGGCTTATTAAAGCCTTCACAAGGTGAAATTACGATTAATGCAAACCATATGGGCTATCTACCTCAAAAGCTTCTTACTAAAACTAATTTACCGATGACTGTACGTGAAGTTATCTATAGTGGATTTAAACATCAGAAATTGAAACCTACTGAAAGTGATTGTTTGCTCGTGAAATCATGGCTTGAAAAAATGGAAATCCCACAATTATTTAATGAATCTATGGCACATTTATCAGGGGGTCAACAACAAAGAGTCTTTATCATTAGAGCACTGATTTCACAACCTGATTTACTGATCCTAGATGAACCCACTTCGGCATTAGATCCCTCATTTAGAGAAAAGTTTTATCTCTTACTTGACGAATTACATAAGAAACATAACATGACCATCATTCACGTTACACATGATTTAACCGATGCCGTTAAAGATGATTGTCTGGTCATGTATGTCGACCAAACTGTTAAGTTCTTTGGTACGTATCACGATTTTCATACGTTTGAACATAGGGGGCACCATCATGCTTGATTTCTTAAGTTATGATTTTATTCAGAAAGCCATTATCATCGGTGTTGCACTCGCGATATCTGCTGCTCTTCTTTCACCCTTCTTAGTTCTTAATCAACAAGCGATGATCGCAGATGGTTTAGCACATGTGAGTTTTGCAGGTATTATTTTAGGGATTATCCTTTCTGGTGAACCACTGTTTGTTGCCATTCCATTCGTGATGTTAGCTTCGGTATTGATTAAATACTTGTCTACTTCAAAGACGATTAATGGAGATGCTGCGATTGGATTAGTCTCATCTATTTCATTTGCGATAGGTCTCATCATCGTCAAAAAAGGAGCAGGTTTCAATATATCGATTGAAAGTATGCTCGTTGGCAACATCTTCACTGCTACTCAAACTGAAATGATCTTATCACTGGTGATTATGTTGCTTATTGGAAGTTTTATATTAATTTTCTATAGAAAGTTATTCTTGATGACTTATGACATGAATTATGCGAAGTTTAGCAAAATCAAAGTGCAGTGGATTGGATATACCTTGTCAGCACTGACAGCTTTCTTTATTGTCATTGGTGTTAGAACGATTGGTACATTGCTTATCTCAGCTCTTGTTGTATTTCCATCAGTCATCTCAAGTCAGTTATCCAAAAGTTTTAAAAACACACTGGTGATTGGTGTTATATCATCTTTAACTATTGTTATTTTAGGAATCTTTGTTGCACACCCACTAGAAATTCCTGTTGGCTCAACGATTGTCGTCATCTATGCGATTTTGTTCATGTTATTACTGATACTTAAACCTATATGGAGGAAATAACATATGCGTATGACTAAACAGCGAATGCTGATACTCAATTTATTAAAAAAATCACGAATACCTCAAAGTGCAGAAATGATCTTGTCAGATCTACCTGATCACACCATGAATCTTTCCACGGTTTACAGAAATCTTGATGCTTTTTTTGCTGAAGGATTAATTTCTAAAAGTACCATGAAAAATACAGCTTACTACTATATGGCGGATAAAGAACATCATCATTACATGATTTGCATAGGGTGTCAAAAAATGTATGAAATCGACTGTCACTTAGATCATATTGCTCTTCATGTCGCTGAAGAAAAGAACTTTAAAATTACACATCACGACATGACAGTCTATGGGTATTGTGAAGCTTGTCAAAAGCGCTTAGGGATGTAGGTTGACAATATGACACTGAAAGATATTATCGAATGTGAGAAATCATATGTCAGTATGTTTTCTACTATAGAAGAAAAGCCTTATGGCTACATCGCTACTGATATCAATCAACGTGATAAATATTATCACAATTATGTAGACGTGATTAAGAGTAACTACAAACGTGAAGATATCATATCCTATATTGAACAAACCAAACCATATGGTTTTACCATTATAAGATGCGAAGATCAAATGAAAATAGATGATGACATACTTAAAGACGCAATCACTGATTATGATGCTTATCATATGAGCCCGATTGAAAAGATCAACATTACACAAAAAGCACAGGTATCCATTACGGTTGTTGATCCAAAAAGTGACGAAGACTTCTTCCAATTTGTTTATGATGAAAGTAAAGCGTTTGGCATATCTTATGCCGAGGGCAATACCAAACGTCAAAAAGAGGTTTTATATCAACATCGTGATCGTTATCGCTATTATCAAGCCAAAGTAAATGACTTAGTGATTGGCTCACTAAATGTCTGTATCGTTGGTAACTTTGCTAAACTCGATGATTTTTCTATTTTAGAGTCTATGCAAAAAAAAGGTTATGGATCACGTCTCATGCATCATGTCATCGAAGACTTAAAACAACAAGGTATTAAAGAAGTTTATCTTGTGACGGATTTTCATGGTACAGCAAAAAACATGTATCAATCATGGGGATTTACCTATGTAGCATCATTTGATCATTATCGCATCATGCATCACTAAAAGAAAAGGCTTTATACCTGAACTTAATCAGATATAAAGCCTATTTTTTTATCAATTCCAGCGTCTTGGATCGTTTTTAATCGTATCCAAGAATGCAACATCTTCTTCTTTCATCTTAAAGTCTAAACCTGTATTTTCGATAATACGTGATTCATGTGTTGATTTAGGAAGTGGAGCTGTACCCTTTTCAATACAATATCGAATGCAGAGTTGAGCAGGTGTTACGTTATATGTTTTTGCCATATTTTGAATGGTTTCATTGGTTAATGCATAACCGATCGCTAATGGCGAATACGCTTCAACTAAAATACCTTTATCATTGCAGTAACGATGTGTTTCTTCTTGGTTATTACCAATGAAGAACGCGATTTGATTAACGTGTGGAATGATTTCACAATGTTTTAGAATGTTATCTAAATCACTTGGTGAGAAGTTTGATACACCGATTGCACGAATTTTACCTTCACGATAAAGCTTTTCCATTGCTTTGAAAGCTTCAACATTGCCACTTGAACAATCTTTACCAATTTCATTCCATGGCCATGGTGCATGAATCAAATAAAGATCAAGGTAATCCATATCAAGTTCTTTCATGGTCTTTTCGAAGGCATCGAGTGCGCCCTGATATGTTTTGATGTGGGATTGTAATTTAGATGTTACAAAAACTTCTTCACGTGCTAATCCAGAATCCTTAATGGCTTTACCAACAGATGCTTCATTACCATAAGCTGCAGCTGTATCAATGTGTCTATAGCCATGCTTAAGTGCCATACTGACAGCATTATAGCAAATTTCACCGTTTGGTATCTGCCATGTACCAAATCCAACTTTGGGCATTTTAACGCCATTCTTTAGAACATAAACCTCTTGAATCGTTTTCATATTTCTCTTCCCTTCTATGATTACTTAATTTTTAATATTTTAACTTGTAATACTGTGCCAATAATAGCAATCAGCATCAATAAGGCACCTGATGCAATGGATAAAATTTCTTGATTAATTGTTTTAATAATCGAGGGTAAAATCATTTCAAGAACATAAACTAAGAAATAACCATACAGTAAATAACGCATCGTCATCATTTCTTTTTCTGTGATGATACATATGGATTGATCTTGACGTTTGTATAGGTAAAACCCTAAAACACCAACCAAAACGAGAAAACCTAAAAGGATGTAGCCAATCCATGGATAAGTCGCTCTAAAATAAAACTCTAAAATGGTATAGCCACCCATGATGAAAAATACAATAAATAAAAGCAGTTGAACCATAAGACTTTTTCTGTAAACGTTCATTTTTTAGTTCTCCTTTGAAATTGTTTGATAAAGTCGTGTTATACTAAAATTGAAACGAGGTAAATCTATGAAAAAAGCTGTATATCCTGGCACATTTGACCCACTAACCATCGGTCATCTCGACATCATTAAGCGCGCAGTTCGCTTTGTTGATGAACTTCATGTTGTAGTTGCTGATAATTATAAGAAAACTCCTACATTTTCAGCTCTTGAGCGCATTGATATGATCAAGCGTGTCACTGAAGATATTCCAAACATCGTCGTGACATCAACCGATGATCTAGTCGTACGTTATGCTATGAAAAATGATATTGATCTCATGATTCGTGGTTTAAGAAACATTGCTGATTATGAAAATGAGTATATGCTTTATCAATTCAATAGAAATCTCAATAAAAATATTGAAACCATCATTTTATTTCCATCATCACGAAATCATTTTGTATCATCATCTGCCATCAAGGAACTGATTGTCCATCATGCAGACATTTCACCATATGTACCAAAAGAAATCATTAGAGACGTTCAAGATCGTCTACGTCCTAAATCAAACCCAGAGACTTAAAGAACTCATAAAGTTGATCATCCATAATATGTGGAGCGATATGATCAGCTTTTTCTTTTAGTTCGTTAAATCTGGTGTTGTTCATCGCAATGCCAACATCAGCTAATTCAATCATTTGAACATCATTTGCTCCGTCACCCACACAAATTAACCGATAATCTTTCTCATCTTGAAGAGCTTTTTGTATACCTAATGCTTTATTAATCTCTGGATAAACAAAGTCAGCACCTGCTTTATGCCAAGGATAGACTCTAAATTTAGGCATTTTTAATGCAAAATCTAGAATATCTTTTTCTTCTTCAGCAAAAATCCAAAGTTGATAAATCGGGTGTGTCAAATGAAAGGTTGGATCGACTTTAGGATAGATACCTCTTAGTAACTTCATGCCTTCATGGACCACTTCACTTAATCTGTTAACAGCTTCTTCACGTATACCCACCATACCTAAATTAAGGTTCGTATGTTCAATCAGTTGAAGTGCTTCAACAACATCATTCGTTTCAATGGGCTTATCAAACATGACTTGATTATGTTTTAATACATATGCGCCATTGACTAATACCTTGTAGGTGAAAAGTGGTAAAACATCTTCGATGATGCCCAGTTTTCCGATACCTCTACCAGTCGCAAGTCCTAAAAGGACTCCTTCTTTTTGAGCTAGTTCTTTGATGAGTCTTCGCGTTTGGTTTGGAATAGCTCCGGTTGTGTTATTATACATGGTGTTATCAACATCAAAAAAGATTATGGTTTTCATCATCCACCTCAAAAATATTATACCATATTGTGCTTTATGCTACCAATTGTACTCATTTTATTATACAATAGAAATGTAATAATTCGCTGCTGGAGGTTTTTATGAAAAATCCGTTACTCAGAACCGGTGAACTCGGCATTTTTGCTTTAGGGGGTCTCGGTGAGGTAGGAAAGAATACGTACGTCTATGAAATTGAAGATCAGATCTTTATTGTAGATGCAGGTATCTTATTTCCTGATGAGCACTTATTAGGGATTGACTATGTTATTCCTGATTATACCTATTTATTAGAAAACCAAGATCGCATTGTTGGTCTTTTTATCACGCATGCCCATGAAGACCATATCGGTGGAATACCTTATCTTCTTAAGAAAGTCAACATTCCAAAGATTTATGCATCAGGTATTGCGATTGACTTAATCGAATATAAGCTGATGGAACATCAGGATGTTAAAGCTCCTAAAATTGAAGCATATAAGAGTTACTATAAGTATCAATTTGGAAATGTAGAAATCTCATTTATTCGCATGAATCACTCTATTCCAGATATGTTTGGTATCGTCTTTAGAACACCACAAGGCATTTTGTTTCATACAGGTGATTTCAAAATTGACTTTACGCCTGTTGGACCAGCTTGTGAATATGATAAGTTAGCTGCCATCGGTAGCGAAGGTGTTCTTTGCATGCTTTCTGATTCAACCAATGCTGAACGTGATGAACTCATTCAATCCGATTCAAAAATTGGTAAATCGATCAATGAGCTCTTCTCACGCATTTCAGGACGCATCATCATTGCGACATTTGCTTCAAATATGTATCGTATCCAGCAAATTATTGAAGCATCTGTTATGAACTCACGTAAAGTTGCTGTTTTCGGAAGATCGATGGAACGAGCTATTGAAGCTGGTATGCAAACAGGTTATATTAAAGCTCCAAAAGATACGATTGTTTCTGGAGATGATTTTAATAGACTTAAACCTCATGAAGTGACGATTATCGTAACAGGATCACAAGGAGAACCTTTAGCTGCATTATCACGTATCGCAAATGGCTCTCATCGTCAGGTGAAAGCTATGGCTGGTGACACTGTGATTTTCTCTTCTTCTCCTATTCCTGGTAATCAAGAAGGTGTCAATCGCACCATTAACAAACTTTTCAGACTTGATGTCGATGTTATAACACACGGTCCATTAGCAGATACACACACATCAGGACACGGTGCACAACAGGATTTAAAACTTGTCTTATCCTTGGTAAAACCAAAAATGTTCATTCCAATGCACGGTGAACACCGTATGCTGAAGACACATAAAGAGTTAGCGATTGATTGTGGCGTAAGTCCTAAGAACATTTTGATTATGGATAACGGTGATGTTGCTGCATTAACAAATGATAGTATTAGACTTGCAGGTAAAGTAACATCTGGTGAAGTATACATTGATGGTACAGGCATCGGTGATATTGGTAGTACCGTGATTAAAGAAAGAAAGCTTCTATCTGAAGAAGGATTATTTGCTGTTATTTTATCCATTAATTCAACAAATAAGAAGATGATCAATGAACCTACCATCATTTCTAGAGGATTCATCTATATGAAAGGTAATGAAGAGATCACACAGTCTTTAGCAAATGAGGCAAAACGTATCACACAACTTGAGTTAAATAAAAAGATGTTTAATGAGTTAAATTTAAAAAATGCTGTGATTGATCATCTCAACCAAAAGATTTATGATTTAACACAGCGGAGACCACTTGTCATACCTGTTGTCGTCGATTTAAAAAATTAAGAGCAAACCCTCTAAAGGATTTGCTCTTTTTGTTTAAATATAGGATAGAAATGCATCGAAAACCAGTTTTGTAACAAACGCATCATCTTCTGCATCGTGTGCCTGATCAAATGCGATATCATAGTATGTTTGATACGCTTTGAATAGACCTAAATCATCTTTTAAATTGAAATAATCTTTGTGAAGTTTTAAAAGATCAATAAAGTCGTGATCTGATGTGATTTTAGGTTTTCCATGAAGACTGAATGAATCATTTAATGCTGTTAAGTCATTCTTTCCCCATACAATAAGTTTAGGATGATAAGTATCCATCACAGCTTTTAAACGTTCATAAAAGACATCGTAGGGTAATGCTTGACTAAAGAAAACATCTTCATCTAGATTTAAAAACCTCTTCGTGCGTTTAGATAATGTGCGATTTTCTTTTGGTAGTATGTAATAACCATCCTGTAGGATGGCATTTTGCTTGGCTTTGGCTAAAACATAACCCACCTGAATGATTTCGGGATGGAAAGGTTGATCACGATACCCGGGCATTGTCATTTCAAAATCGATAAATAAATAATAACGGTCTTGAGATAAAACATCTTTCATTTCTTCTCTTAAGGCATAGAGATCATAATGGACATGGTAAGGATTTAATCTGATGATTTGATTAAAGTGTGCAACTTGATAATAATACATTTTACCAAGTTTTTTCATTTTGGGTTGAATCTCAAAATCGACTAAAACGCCTTGATCCAAATAGAGGAAAAAAATCTTAGATAGACGATTGGATAAATAAAACCCAATCTTTCGTCCTTCTAAAATGATGTAAAAAATACTTTGTTTAGCATCGATGCTGTGAATGATTTTTCTCATATAATTTCCTCTTTAATAGCCTGTGCAACCGCTTTGGGAATACCTAGTTTGATAAAGTCTTCAACGGTTGCTTCTTTTAATTGATCAATACTCTTAAAATGGCTTAATAAAAGCTTTTTTCTTTTTTCCCCTAAACCTTTGATATCATCGAGTAAAGATGCATGTGCTTTCTTTTTGCGTGTTTCCCTATGGAATGTGATAGCAAACCTGTGTACCTCTTCAGATAGTTTAAGTAAGAATTTATAGATTTCACTTTGTTTAAGTAAGGGAATGACTTCTCCTTTGAAAACTAGAGCTTCCAAGGTATGTTTTTGATTCTTTTTTAAACCAGCAATTTTGATATCAATACCAAGCTCATTTAAAACTTCTTGTGCAGCATTTAACTGTCCTTTACCACCGTCAACTAAAATGAGATCTGGCATTTCTTGATTTTCAACTAACAGTCGTTGGTAACGTCTATAAGTCACTTCTTTCATAGCTTGGTAATCATCGTTTGTTGTAGTTTGCAAGTGGTATTTTCGATAACTCTTTTTATCAAAATCTCCATTTTTGAATGTCACCATTGCAGAGATAGGTGATGTACCAAAAAGTTGTGCATTGTCAAAGATTTCAATATGTTTAACATCATGATGAATCAGTTCGGATAGATCCTCTAAAGCTTTTTGTCTTTTTTCATCCTTATGTCGATAGAGCATAAAGTGATGTTCAAGATCATAATCTGCATTTTTAGAAGCTAAATCTGTAAGTTTCTTTTTATCACCTTTTTGAGGAATAACCACTTTTTTGCCAAAGAATGGTTCGACATCATCTGAGGTAAAACGGTCAGAGAACAAGAGTTCATCAGGCATCATACTTTCATAGAACTGTTGAAGATACGATAAAACTGCATCCATAACTTCAGAAACATAAGCGAAGACGACTTGATGATGGTCGATAATCTTCCCTTGACGCATCATCAAAATAGATATAGCGATATCATCTTTGCTATAGGCATAACTGATGGCATCACGATCTGTAAAGTCATTTAAGTTAATAATCTGCTTTTCAGTAGTTTGTTCAATATAGTTGATCATATCGCGAAACTCAATAGCCTTTTCGTATTGCATCGCTTCTGATGCTGACATCATTTCACTATTCAGTTTAACCAAGACATCTTTTGTGTCACCTTTAAGAAATTTAGTAATATCTTTGATGGTGTCTTGATAATCCACGTTTTGATGGATACATGGTGCCAAACATTGTCCGATATGATAATACAAACAGGCTTTTTTAGGAAGTGTTTCACATTTTCTAAACGGATATAAGCGATTGAGCATACGAACCGTCTCACGGGCAGCATAGACGTTTGGATAGGGGCCAAATAAGCGACCCTTTAATTCTTTTTGTCGTACAACTTGGATTTTTGGATACTTTTCTTCTGTAACTTCGATATAGGGATATGTTTTATCATCCACTAAGCGAATGTTATATTTGGGTAAATATTGCTTGATTAAGTTGTTTTCTAAGATCAGTGATTCTCGCTCACTGTTGGTTAATACATAATTAAAATCACGAATCTCTTGAACGAGTCGTGTTGTTTTTTCATTATGAGCTCCTGTAAAATAAGATTTTACACGATTTTTTAAATTTTTTGCTTTCCCAACATAGATGACTTCATCAGCTTCATTTTTCATCAAGTAACATCCAGGTTCAGTTGGTAACAACGCGATTTTGTTCTTGAGTTTCATCCATCTTCACCCTTTTTATTGTAACATAAACCTATACATAAAAAAAGAAAGCGGAAGCCGCTTTCCTAAGATTCAAAATCAATATGAACCTTGCCGTCTAAAATTTCTTCAAGTGCAATGCCAATACTTTTAACACATTGCGCATCTTCAACTTTTAATTTTTCGGCTTCAATAATATGTGCCACTTTACTTGCTGCATAAACGAGTTTGTATTTTGAGTCAATCTTTGATAACAGTTTATCAATCGAAGGATATCTCATACCATCTTTATTTTTTATCATGTCTATTTTTCTCCAATCATCTTAATGTAATTATGAATAGTTCTTTCTGTTTTCGCGTGTTCTGCACGAATGATGGCCATAATACGGTCAGCTGCATTATTAACTTCATCGTTAACAACGATATAGTCATACTTATGTGCGAGTAAGAATTCTGATTCTGCTTTGTTCATACGTTTGTCAATCATTTCTAACGTATCGGTACCACGAAGTTTTAAGCGTTCGTAGAGCGCTTTTTTCCCTGGTGGAACCAAGAAGATGAATACGGCATCTTTCATCTGTTTTCTTACTTGAAGTGCACCTTCAACTTCAATTTCTAATACGACTTCTTTGCCTTGATCAAGTTGCTCTTCAACTTTGTCTCTTGGTGTTCCATAGTAGTTTCCAACAAATTCAGCCCATTCTAAAAACTTATTCTCTTTAATACGCTTGAGAAAGGTTTCTTTGTCAACAAAATAATAATCAACACCATCGACTTCTCCTGGTCGAGGTGCTCTTGTTGTCATGGATACTGAGTAGACCAAATCATGGTTTGGCATCTGGAATAAAGCTCTTCTCACTGTGCCTTTGCCAACACCTGAAGGGCCTGATAATACGATTAGCAAACCACGTTCATTGAGTTTCATGAGGCACCTCCTTGAGTAGACATTTATTTATTATTATATATGATTTTTCGCTTAGTGTAAATACTTATGAAAGAATTTTCACATCAATAGCGTTTTCAGTAAGGCTTTTATAAGGCGTTTATGCTAAAATAGACACGAGGTGGCATTTTCATGATCGACGGTTTTTTAATCCATCATTTAACACAAGAACTCAATCAAGAACTCAACAAGTCACGTCTTGAAAAAATCATTCAACAGGATGAACAATCCTTTATTTTACAATGCTATCACCAAGGTAAACGTAAATCACTTTTAATTGATATTTCATCTGAACGTTTTCGGATGCACTTGACTGAAAAACCTGTAACGAATCAGGTGTCATCACACTATGTGATGATGTTAAAGAAACAATTGGAAGGATCTATCTTAGAAAGTATAACACAACATCACACAGATCGCGTGATCATCATTGATTTTACGTCATACGATCTCATTGAAGGTCCTGTTAAAAAAACGCTTGTTTTTGAAGCCATGGGCAAACATTCAAACTTGATTTTAGTTAAGGATGGCATCATCATTGATACATTTAAAAAAATGTTCTTTGAAAGTGGTAGACAACTTCTGCCACAAGCAACTTTTTCTTTTTTCCCAACCGATAAAAAAGTATTTGATTTTATTGACTATCACACGATCTCATCACCAAAAGATCTTGTTGAACAATATATGGGTATTTCTCCCATGCTCTCTAAATTCTTATTCGAAAAAAAATGTCAAGTTAGTGATATCAAAGTCAATCCAACACGCGATTTCACAAAAAAGCAGTTTTACGTGTTCGATATTTTTGATACTCAAGACGACAAAAAACATTATGCAACATTATCTGAGATGTTCGATGATGAGATGCAAAAAGATCTTCCCATATATCTATCTGAAAAACTATTTATTGATAAACAACTCAAAAAACTCGCATCCAAAAAGGTACTACTTGAAACTCAACTTGAGCAAACCGAACAACTTATGTTACGTAAAAATCTAGGTGATCTCATCTACCAAAGTGGGTTGGATGTGTCCTTAAGACAGTCTCATTTCACTTATGATGATCAGGTTTATGAATTAGACCCTACTAAAACACTTAATGAACATGCACAAGACGCTTATAAATCATATCAAAAAGCGAAACGTGGCATTCATCATATCGAAGAACAGATTAAATCAACAGAAGATTTAATTGAACATTTCCAATCTTTATCTTTTTTTATCACGGTTACATCGATGGATACCATCAAAGATGTTGATCAAGAACTCATTCCTTATGGCTATAAAAAAGCGAAAACCAAAGTGACGCATAAGAAAAAAGATAAGATCAACATCCTGACCATTAAAGATACTGATGCTACTTACATGATTGGTAAAAACAATATTCAAAATGAATACCTCACACATACACTTGCACAAAAAGACGATTTCTTCTTTCATGTGAAAGAAGCTCCAGGATCTCATGTAATCGTTCAGACTAGAGAACTTACAGAGCCTGTTCTACGAAAAGCATGTATGTTAGCTGCTCATTTCTCTACACTTAAAAACTCATCATCGATACCTGTAGATTACACCAAAGTAAAACATTTAAAGAAAATTCCCGGTATTCCTGGATATAAAGTGATTTATCATACATATCAAACGATGTATATTGATATTGATGCTGATAAAATAAATCTCTATTTAAAAAATGTCTAAAGCACAATTTAGACTTTTTTTATATAACTGGGGCAAATCATTTGAAATGATTGCCTATTTGATGTAAGATGAAAGTAACAAAAGGAGGAATTAAATCTATGTCTTACACATTACCAACATTAACTTATGCATACGATGCATTAGAACCATTTTTCGATGCAAGAACGATGGAAATCCATCATACAAAGCATCACCAAGCTTACATTAACAACTTAAACGCTGCTTTAGAAAAGCATCCTGAACTTAAGCTTTCTCTTGAAGAAATGCTTAAAGATTTAACCAAAGTTCCACAAGATATTCGTGGTGCTGTACAAAACAATGGTGGCGGCCATTATAACCACTCATTCTTCTGGTTATTGCTTAAGGTTAACAATGGGGCAACACCACAGGGTAAGTTATTAGAAGCCATCAACAAAGCGTTTGGTTCATTTGATGCCTTTAAGGAACAATTCAGCAACGCTGCTAAAACACGTTTTGGTTCAGGTTGGGCTTGGCTCATTGTTGACAACAATAAAGAACTTAAAGTCTTATCAACAGCTAACCAAGATACACCATTAGCAGAAGGTAAACCAATTTTAGGTCTTGATGTTTGGGAACATGCTTATTACCTCAATTATCAAAACCGTCGTCCAGATTATGTTTCTGCATTCTTTAATGTCATTAACTGGGACGTTGTAGAAAAACTTTACAAAGAAGCTTTATAACATCGAAATGCCGTACATCGGCATTTTTTTTGCAAAAAAAAGCTGACGTTTGGTGTAATTAGTTGATAATTTCGTTTTTAACTGACTC
>CAZETB010000007.1:0-45285 GCA_964514865.1 uncultured Mariniplasma sp.
AAAATTGACTATTTATAGTTTTTACTATAAAATGATTTTGGCTAAGAAGGAGGGAACACACATGCGAATGAAAAAATTATTCAGCTTAGCTAAGGGCTTTGTTGTACTCTTCATGGTTGCTGCATTCTTAACAGCCTTTCACCAATGGACTTACTCAAATGTTCCCTTATTTACGCAGTACTTAATGAAGACACTTCTTGCCGTTCCGGGGATAGCTCCTGGCAATGTGTCAGTTGGCGAGGTTAACTTACCTCGGTTTTTGATCGCCTTTTTTGAACAGGGCGATGAAGTAATGGGCATTATCATCAGAATCGCGGCATCTCTGATGGTGCTTCAAGTTTTCCGTTTTTCACTTCGTTTTTTTGAAATGTGGCTTAAAGGCTCACTTCAAGAACGACTTGCTGAAAAGGTTAGAGTTAGACTTTATGGACACATCCAAGATTTAAATTATGAGTTCCATAATAAAAGTGACTCAGGTGACCTCATTCAGCGTTGTACAACGGATATTGAAACTACCACAGGTTTTCTGACTGGACGTATGCTCGACGTTGTTCATTTGGTATCCACCTTATTTTTTGGAGCCTATCAATTAATCTACATCAACTCAACCATGGTGTGGGTTTCTCTTGCGATTGTTCCGTTTGTAGCGGTCTCTTCAACCGTCTACTTTATCAAAATCGAAAAAATCTTTGAAAATATCGAAGAAACTGAATCGAAGATGATGACGGTCGTCCAAGAAAACCTTTCGGGAGCGCGTGTTGTTAGAGCGTTCGCGAATGAAGTTTTTGAGATCGAAAAGATGGAAACGAAAAACAGTGAATACAGAGATGCGCTCAAAAGAGCTAACAAGATTGTTGCTATCTATTGGGGAATTATGGACTTTATTGGTATTACCCAATACTTGGTCATTATTGCGATAGGTGTTTATGGTGTCAGAAATGGAACCATGGACGCATCAGGTATCGTTGCTTCATTAGCACTTGTTGGTATGTTGATTTGGCCAGTTCGCGGCCTAGGACGCATTATTAACGACTTTTCAAAAGCATTGGTTGCATCTGATCGTATTAACCATATACTCGATCAACCAAGTGAATATGATCACGATGGCACACTCACACCTCAAGTTACAGGTGATATAGAATTTAAAGATGTATCGTTTAAGTTTTCTGATACACAAGAACATTTACTTAAACAAGTTAATTTCAAAATACATGCAGGACAAACTGTAGCGATCATCGGTCGTACAGGCAGTGGAAAATCAACGATTATCAACTTGCTTTTAAGAATGTACGATTATCAAAATGGGGACATCTTAGTTGATGGCACACCATTAAAAGACATTAAGAAAAAATATATTCGTAGCCAAATCGGTGTCGTTTTACAAGATCCATTCTTGTATTCGAAAACCGTCTATGAAAATATAGCAATTGCTGAAAAGAATGCTCAAAAAGAGCGTGTTTTTCTCGCTGCTGAAACAGCTGCTTTAGAGAAAGATATTAAGACATTCCAGCAAGGCTATGACACCATTGTCGGTGAAAAAGGCACCACATTATCTGGAGGACAGAAACAAAGAGTAGCCATCGCACGCGTGTTGGTTGCTGATAAACCTATCCTCATTTTTGATGATGCCCTTTCAGCGGTAGACACGAAGACTGATATGATGATTCGTGAAGCTTTAATGAATAAAACATACAAGCACACAACCATCATTATTACTCACCGCATTACAACAGCGAAGGAAGCTGATCAAATTATCGTGTTAGATCAAGGTCGTATCGAGCAAATCGGTACACATGACACTTTGTCAAAACAAGAAGGGCTCTATAAGAAGCTTTGGGATATCCAAGGTAAGCTTGAAAAGGAATTTCAAGCGCTTTTAAAGGTAGGTGAGACCGATGCATCAAGATGATCAAGACGTACAGCATAAGGTCCAGTTTTCAACATGGAAAAAAATCATAAGCATCATTTTTAAATCGAAGAAACATTTGATCCTACTGATTGTATATTCAGGATTATTAGCATCTCTCGATGTTTTAACACCGATGTTTAATCGTTACGCCATTGATACATTCTTTGTAGGTGGTGATTATTCAACATGGCCATACTATATCGTTGCTAACTTAGCATTAGCCGTATCATTTGGTCTGGTGGTTTGGGGCTTTATTTATGAAGCTGGTATTATCGAAGCTGAAGTCAGTTATGAATTAAGAAGACAAGCATTTGAAAACTTACAAAGATTATCTTATAGCTATTTTGATAAAACACCTCAAGGGTGGGTCATGGCACGCATGACATCAGATACAAGAAAACTATCACTCATTATCTCGTGGGGACTTGTCGATTTTATTTGGGCAGGTTTACAAATGATTATGATTTTAATCGTGCTTTATATCACATTTTATAAGTTAGCACTCATCATGACCATTGTTTTACCTGTTATGTTTGTGATTGCTTATATTTTCACAAAACTCATTTTAAAACAACACCGTGTTGCTAGAAAGTTTAACTCACAGTTAACTGCACAGTATAGTGAAGGTTTCTTAGGAGCGAAGACAACAAAGAGCTTATCAATCGAAGATTCAAATTATGACGAATTTTCATTGACAGCTAACAATTTGAAACGTTCAGCCGTCAAGGCTGTCATTTCATCAGCTATCTTCTCATCCATCTTACTGATCTTAGCTTATGTTGCAGTAACAACAACGATGGTTCAAGGGTCTATTTATGTTTTAGGAACAACAGCGCTCAGTTTAGGAACACTACAAATGTTTTTATTCTATACAACCAATTTCTTTGAACCTGTGATGGCTATTTCTAGAACATTATCTGATCTACAAAATGCACAAGCATCTGCTGAACGAATTGTAGGTTTAATTGAAACAAAACCAGAACTTTATGATAAAGAAGAAGTGATTGAAAAGTATGGTGACCTCTTTGATGATCATAAGGAAAACTGGGAAGAATTAAAAGGCGATGTCACATTTAAAGATGTTACATTCTACTATAAAGACAATGAAATCATTTTAGAAAACTTTAACCTTGATGTTAAAGCAGGTCAAAGTGTTGCCTTAGTTGGACATACAGGATCTGGTAAAACAACATTGGTTAACTTATTATCTCGTTTCTATGAACCTAAATCGGGAGAAATCTTGATTGATGGTAAAGAGTATCGTGAACGCTCGATTCATTGGCTACATGCAAGATTAGGCTACGTTCTTCAAAATCCACATCTATTCTCTACAACTGTCATGGAAAACATTCGTTATGGACGTTTAAATGCAACAGATGATGAAGTTATTTATGCAGCTAAGATGGTAGGTGTTGATAGTTTTGTACAACATCTCGATAAGGGATATGAAACATTTGTTGGTGAAGGCGGTAATTTATTATCCGTTGGACAAAAACAATTGATTTCGTTCGCAAGAGCTGTGTTAGCTAATCCAAGAATTTTAATTCTTGATGAAGCGACATCATCAATTGACTCTGAATCAGAAGCAATTATTCAGCAGGCAACTGATAAACTTTTAGCTGATCGTACAAGCTTTGTTGTAGCACATAGATTATCAACGATTGTGAATAGTGATTTAATCGTGATGCTTGATATGGGTAAAATCATTGAGATGGGAACCCATGAAGAATTATTGTTAAAACGTGGAGCTTACTTTGAACTTTATCGAAATCAATTCTTTAAAGAAAAAGGTAAAGAACTAGAATCAATTTTAGACGTTTAATTTTAAAGTAAAAAAGGGCATGAGGTTCTAACATAAGTTAGAGGTGATTTCATGTCTTTTTTTCTTTTTCTTATGCAAAGTCTTACCATATTAACAGTGAGAGTGGAATGGATTTATGATTATATTATAGTTCCTGTTTTTTCTAATATTGAAGATTTCAGGTATTTACCAGAAGCAAAGATTTATATAGATGATTATCTCATCGATGACGAGCCGGTTTCTTATGAGCGCAATGGCGTTGAGTGGACCTATATCTCAACAGTTAACACATCCTATGTTAGAAGGTACAGCATCAAATACCGTGCATATTTTCCAAGATTTAATCTTTATGCTGTACAAACGATTGTGTTCGATGTTGTTGATAACTCACCTCCTATCATCATGTCATATGAGGATCAACAGGTTTATGTGGGTGGTAAACTTCCTGATGTTATGTTAGGCTTATCAGTATCAGATAATTATGATGATCCAGAACAGATTGGTTTATCATGTGATACTTCACAGGTTAAACTTGATCAAGTAGGTTCATATACCATCACGTATTATGCAAAAGACACCTCAGGAAATACGTCCTCTCAAAAAGCGGTACTGCGTGTGATTGATGTTGTCAGTCCAACCATCGATTTATTAAAACCTCTCATCATGAATGTTGATGACACGTTTATGTGGCAACAGTTTTTTAAGATGACAGATAACGTGGATACATCACTACATGTTGTGATTCATGATGATGAAGTTGATTATGCTCATATCGGAAGTTACCCAATTTCCTTGGAAGTTATCGATCAAAGCGGTAATGTTAGCAGTAAGAGTTATATGATTGAGATTAAAGATTTGGAGGCACCTTCCATTTGGCTAAAATCAAATCCTGCACCACTTTCTGTTGATGTTCATCTAGACATTGATACATTGTTATCCTATGTGATTGAAGTGAGTGATAATGTTGATAGTTTATCACTTGAAGATATCCTCATTCAACATGATATTGAAATAGATACCATCGGAGAATATCAAGTCACATATACACTTTCTGATCATAGTGGAAACATCGTGAAAACGTCACTGAAGATTGATGTTTTAGACTTAGAAAAACCAAGTATTACGATCGTTAAACCATTGGTGTTTGAAGTTGGAGATAAAGAACCTTTATGGTTTGAATATATCGTCTATTCTGATAACTATGACACGATAGATGATCTTACTTTCAAGTTGACTGAATCAGTTGATATGGATCATGTAGGTTTTTATATCATCCAAATTGAAGTCACTGATAAATCCCGTAATAAAGCGATATATCAAGGGTATGCTGAGGTTGTTGATATAATTCCTCCTATCATTAAACAGCTCAATGACATCATCATTACGGGATTTGAAAAGAAAGATATGACATCCTTTTTTGAAGCTATAGATAACTATGATGAGCCAGAGGACATTATGTTCGTTTTTGATGATCAACATGTTGATTATGAAACCATTGGGAGTTATCAAGCATATCTCTACGCAACCGACCAATCAGACAATGTATGTGAGTATCCATTTGAAATCATTGTCATCGATATCATCGAACCTGAACTAACTTTATCCAAATCATATGTAACATTTGAAATAGGTCATGAACCTTTAGATTTAATGAGTTTTATTGTTACTGCAAAAGATAATTATGACCTTTGTTCAAAAGATGATGTTGTGATTTTAAATGAACCAACATGGGATCACATCGGTGTTTATGATATCATCTATCAACTGATGGATCAATCCAATAATAAAAAAGAAGCATCTCTTATACTTGTTATTGATGATGTCACACCACCTTCCATATTTATGGAAACATTAGTTATTTACCCAAATGATGTCATCGATTTGATGAAAGATATCACCACCAGTGACAATGTCGGTGTTCATCATATCAGTTTGATACCAGAAACACTCGATGTTTCGCAACCAGGATCATATGTCATCACCTACATAGTATATGATGAAAGAGGAAACTATACAATGCAAGATCGTACAGTCATCATTGAAACAAATGAACAAGATGTCACGTTAACCCAGTACTTACCTGTTGGTATGATCTTCCTTTTAGGAGGACTTGCTATCTTCCTTGTCTACAAAAAAGGATAAGTTACTTTCTTTGACAATAGCACCCCAATTGACTATAATGATGTCGTAGAAAAATATCTAGATTTAACTATAAGGAGACAATTATGGCAAATATTTTATTGGTATACTGGAGTGGTACAGGTAATACTGAAATTATGGCTGAAAAGATCAAAGAAGGATTGGAACAACAAGGTGCAACTGTTGACTTTAAAACCGTTGATCAAGTTGAACCAGACGATGTCAGTTCATATGATAAAGTTGTGTTTGGATGTCCATCAATGGGTGTTGAAACACTAGAAGAAGATGAATTTGAACCTTTCTTTGAACAAGTAGAAAGTCTTTTATCAGGTAAAAAAGTTGCATTATTCGGCTCATATGGTTGGGGCGAAGGTGAATGGATGGACGCTTGGGTGGAACGTACACAGGCAACAGGCGCACAACTCTTTGATGATGGCTTACGTATCAATTCAACACCTTCATCTGAAGAAGAAGAAAAATGTGTTCAATTTGGAGCAGACTTCGCAAACTTTTAATCACACTGAAAATGCCTTCGGGCATTTTTTTATGAAGTAAAGAGGTTTATTTTGTCGTATAATAGAGATGGGTGAAGCTATGTTTGGAATTCTACATCTACAGAGTGCGTATAGCATGCTTAAAAACACGATTCATCTCAACCAACTCATTGAGCGTGCTCAACAGAGTGGGTATGATGTGGTTGCATTAAGCGATACGAACTTACACGGTATGGTAGAACTTTACCGTGAATGTCAAAAACACCAACTTAAACCCGTATTAGGTCTTTATCTCAAGGTATCACACGATTTGTCGGATACCTCTTTTTTCGCTTATGTTAAAAACGATAAAGGTTATCAAAATTTATTAAAACTAGCACTAATTCAAGCAGAGAACAATTTAGATGATGATATGCTCATCAACCACCAAGAAGGATTGATCTTTGTTACTTCAGGCTTAGATTCTATTATTTATCAAGCTATTGATCGCCATGATTTAGATTTCGCTAAGAAAACTGCACTTTTTTATCAACAACACTTAGATGATTTTTATTTAGGTTTATCTTTAGATACATTTCATGAAGAAATGAAAATTGCTCCCATGTTATTCAAGTTATCAGAACATTTAAAAATTCCTATGGTTCCTCTTCATCAAACGTCATATCTTGAAAAAGAAGATAAAGAAGTTTATGAGGCTTTAATTAAAATTGAAGATGAAAATCATGAGATTCCTGAAGATGCACAGTATCATTTTAAAACAAAAGATGAACTACTTCAGATGTTTATGGAATATCCCTTTGTATTTGATACGTTATCATCACTATTTTCATCGATTACATTTAATTTTGAAAAACCACATTTTGAGATGCCATCTTACCCACTTGAAGTAGGAACTTCACGTGAGTACTTAAGATCTTTAGCGCATGTTGGTTTAAAAAAGCGATTAAAGAAAATACCAAATGCTGACATTAAATTATACGAAAAACGTTTAAATTATGAATTAGATGTTATTGAAAAAATGGGATATCCTGACTATTTTTTAATCGTCTATGATTTTGTTAAGTATGCAAAAACACATGATATCTTAGTCGGTCCAGGTCGTGGATCAGCAGCAGGTTCCTTGGTAGCGTACACATTAGGCATTACCGATGTCGATCCCATCACATATGACCTTCTTTTTGAACGTTTCTTAAATCCGGAGCGCATTACCATGCCTGATATCGACATGGATTTTCCAGATAACAAACGCGATAACGTTTTACAATATGTCAAAGATAAGTATGGTGCGCACCACATGATTCAAATCGTGACATTTGGTACATTTGCGCTTCGTTCATCAATTCGTGATATTGCACGTGTGATGAAAATCGATCCAACACGCGTCACGGGCATTATCAAACGTGTTGTTGATAATGATGTTGATGAAACCGACCATGACATGATGCGTTTGCTTAAAGTCGCTAAAGCGATTGAAGGCCTTCCACGTCATACCGGAACACATGCTGCAGGTATGATCTTATCTAAACAGAATCTTTTAGAACATTTACCACTTCAACCAGGTATCAACGGTTTTTATCAAAGTCAATTAGAAGCGAGTGAACTTGAAAAACTAGGTTTACTTAAAATCGACTTTTTAGGTATTAGAAACTTAGCTGTCATTGATGATGCCCTAAAAATCATTGACAGCATGGGAACGAAACTATCACTTTTAGATCTACCATTAAATGATCAAAAAACATTCGATCTCTTATCAAAAGCCGAAACAACGGGTATTTTCCAACTTGAATCATCAGGTATGCGTCAAGTACTTCGTAAACTTAAACCTGAACATCTTGAAGATATTATTGCTGTACTTGCTCTTTATCGTCCAGGTCCCATGGATCATATCGATGAATACATCGAACGAAGACATGGTAAACCATTTACGTACATGCATCCCAAACTTGAATCATTGTTAAAACCAACCTATGGTATTATCATTTATCAAGAGCAAATCATGCAAATTGCATCTCATATTGCTGGTTACTCTTTAGCAGAAGCTGATCTTTTAAGACGAGGCATTTCTAAAAAGGATAAAGACATTTTAGAAAACGAACGCATTCGTTTCGTTAAAAAGAGTATTGAGCAGGGATTACCTAAAAAAGATGCTGAAGAGATATATGATTTAATCGTTAAATTTGCTGATTATGGATTTAATCGTAGTCATTCTGTTGCTTACGCGATTGTCGCCTATCAAATGGCTTATTTGAAAGCTAATTATTTTTCTGTCTTTATGACCATTTTATTATCATCTGTTACGGGTAACGAATCATTAACCATGGATTATATCACTGAAGTAAGACGTCATCACATTGAAGTCTTACCACCTGATATCAATTTATCAACGGATAAATATATCCTCAAAGATCAAAAAATTATTTTACCGCTTTTAGCCATCAAGAGTATTGGACGTTCAACCTTACAAAAGGTCATTGAAAATAGAGAAACTGAAGGACCCTTTAAGGATTATCAAGACTTTAAGCGACGTATGAAAAAAGAAATCAACGACAAAAACGTTGAAATGCTCATCCATGCAGGTGCTTTAGATGGTTTTGGATTAAACCATGCGACCATGGATCAATCCAAACAGATTGACCAAGCAGGTTATGAGCTTTATGTCTTAGACTTCACCCTTCAGGAAAAAGAAGAATACAGTTTTGCAGAACTTGCAGAACAAGAAAAAGAAGCTTTAGGTCTCAATCTTTTATATCATCCGATGAGAATGTATCATGACCTCATTGAAAAACATCAATTAGTATCGCTTTCTGATGTTGTTGATGGTAAAATAGGAAGAACATTAGCACGTATTAAAAAACAAAAAGTCATCATGACAAAACAAGGAAAACCGATGGCTTTTCTTGAGTTAGATGATGGAGTTTCTACATTAGAGGTCACACTCTTCACGGATACATATCAAAAATATCGTGACCATCTCAATCAAGATTTTATGATCTTTAAACTTAACATCAATCAGTTCCGTGAAAAAACCAGTTACGTTTTAGATCGTTTATACGACATTAAAGAACTTTAAAAAAGGGAGTCAATCATGACAAATGAATCTCGTAGAGAAATATTGGCAGCTGTCAGGGTAGGTTTACTAGTTAACATGGCGTTAGCCATATTGAAGCTTTCCTTTGGGTTTTGGGGGAATGCCCAAGCATTGATCAGTGATGGTCTAAATTCATCATCAGATATCCTGATTAGTTTGATGCTTCTTTTAGTGTTGCGTTATGCAACAAAAAAACCTGATCATGATCATCCATACGGTCATGAGAAATACGAAGGATTAGCTTATTTTGTGTTAGGTATTATCTTTTTTGCTACAGCCATCTATATCATGATCGATACATCGCTAGCGATTATCGAGCATTTTAGAAATCCTTCAGATGTTGAAGGACCACACATTTATACCGTGGTTGTATCCATCGTAGCACTGATCATTAAGTTTGGCTTATTTTATTATTACCGAATGATTGGTAAAAAATATCATAGCCCAACCATTAAGGCAGATGCTAAAAACCACCTTGTCGATGTGTATGCTACAAGTTTCTCAGTCATCGGGCTAACAATCGCACAGTTTGGTTATGTCTATTTTGATGACATAGCTGCCTTGATTATCGGCGTATTTATATTGAGATTATCGATTCAAATTACGAAAGAATCCATTTCATTTTTAACAGACCAAGCACCTTCTGAAGATGAAATCAAAGCCATCTTTGATGCCATCTTATCGATTGAAGGTGTCATCAATGTCGATGATTTAAAGGTTAGAAAACATATGACACAGCGTTATGTTGATGTCGAAATTGCAGTGCGTGCTACTCACACACTTGAGCATGCACATGTTATTGCAGAAAACGTGCACCATCACATTGAAGATATCTTTCCAGACGTGATTCACTGCATGGTTCACGTTAATCCAGAGAAAAATATGTAAAATCAATCAGGCGAATGACCAGAACGAGGTAAACGTAGTTTATTTCATTGAGTTATATCGCCTTTTTTGATAAAATGATGATAACCAACTGAATGAGAAAGGCGGGATCGCGTATGCCAGAAATACCATCACTATTAATTATCCAATGGGGGATCGTCGGCTTTTACGTCGTGATTTACTTCATCTTAGGATTTTTGAGGGGAGGATCCAAATCGACTTACTTTACGATTGTCGCGTTTATCACGACATTTATAAGTTTGTATCTGATCTCATTCATCTCGCTAAATCTGTTCTTATCAAGTAGTTTTACTCTGGTCAATCTACTCGAAATGATCAACGGCTATGCTGGTGGTATCATACCGGCGATGGTTTTTGATTATGCAGCAGATCCAACATTAGCGGCATTTGCTATCGCAATCGTTGACCTCATTTTAAGAATCGTTGGTTTCATTGTCATTTACCCACTCATTAAAGGTTTATTAACACTCATTATTTTTAGACCTATATGGAGTTATGGCATTAAAAAAGCTTTAATTAGACGTCAAAACGATAAAATGTATGAACAAGCAATCGATGAAGGTAGAAAAGACTATAAGCCACAAAAACGTTATAAGAAGAACTTCTTTGGACGTTTCTTTGGTGGTTTTATGGGTGCTTTTCAAGGTTTATTGGTTGCTTTTGTTGTTTTATTACCCCTTTTGATTTTGACAAGTTTCCTGAGTATCGAAACATCGGGTACACCGATTGAGCATACTGATGGAGATACAGAACTTGCGATAGGTGGACTTCCTGATTTAGGTGGTCTTGAGACGATGCTTGATAATTATCTTGCTCAAATTGATGAACTTAACGCTCAAGGTTTAGGAGCTATCGTTAGACAAATTACGATATCAGGTAAACCACTTGATCGCTACATCTTTGACCGTGTGTTCACCACACAGGTAAAAGAAGCTGCTGATGATGTGAAAGAAATTAACTGGATTAATGAACTCCAAGGTATTTTAACAATATCTCGTACACTTTATGAAGGCGGTTATATTGGTGGCGATTTTGGAGTAGAAGATATCAATCAAGATATGATGAACGATATTGATGTCATCTTTAATTATTTAGAAACATCAGACCTGATGGCTTATATGATTCCAACAGCAACCGCTTTTGGACTTGATATGTTTAGGGATCAATTGCCAGCCAATATTTCAGATGAACTTGCTGATGAAGCAGTTGCTACCGTACAGAATATAGACTGGAAGAATGAGTTTACCAATGTACAAGAAATCATTAATGCGATCTTAACGTTTGGTTCTTATCAAGAATTTCAGGCCTACATGGCAGATCCAAACCTTCTTCTAGATTTAACCCCTGAACAAGGTGTTGAACTTGCTAATATTGTTCGTGCGATGGGCAACATGCAGATTTTAGAACTCATTCCTGTTGCAGTTGAATATGCAACAACGATGAATGAACTTCAATCTCAACTCGCTTGGATTGATGAAGCAGAACGTCAAGCATATCTTGAGGAACAACTTGGCTTCTTAATCGATAATCCTGAATTCTTTAATGGTGTTGATGGTGAATTCGCACGTTTAGCACTTCTTATTGAAAGCATTTATACCGATGAGTTCGGTGATGTCAATTTAAGACAACTGATCAGCACATCAGATCCTGAAGCTTTCTTAGAAGCGCAAAATGAAGAATGGATCGACAATTTATTAGAAAAAATAGTTGATCTTGAAACCTTATTAAATACGATTCCTGTAGGTGTCGATTATGCGTTATACACACAAGTCGGTGATCTCGTAGATGAAACGCTTGCTGCTGACATTGAACAAGCGTTATCAGAAGTTAGTTGGGACGAAGAAATTTTAAATGTTGGTGATATCTACAAAACAGCTGTTCAACTTGGTGTTGCGAGCCTTTTAGGTGATAATCCAAACTATGTTGTTTTTGTCGATCAAGTGATGGCAAACAATATGGATGATGTTCGTATGATTGTTGAATACATTTTTGAAGATAGTGCACTTGTTAAAGCAGCCTTAGAGATCGCATCACCTGTTCTAGTCGAAAGATTTGTTACTAATCCAGATGTGGCAGAGATTGTTAATCAAGCATTGATCTCTGATTCTGAATCTGGTGAAGTTGATTTTAATGTTGGACAAGAGATCAATACACTTTTAGACATTGTTGAAAAAGTGTATCTATTCACAAGCGCTGAAGAATTAACGAACTTTGGTGGTTTAACAACCGAATCTAAGTTTGAGTTATTCTCAAGTTTTGGTACATTAACAGAAGACCAATTTGGTGAACTAAAAGCGTCATTTGAATCTTTACAGATTTTGGATCGTGTTGGTGAATCTGGACTTAATTATGTCAAAGATAGCATGGGTATTGAGCAACTTTATGTACCTGCTGAAGTTAACTTAGGTGCAGATATTGGTTCGATATTAGGTTTAGGATATTATGTTGCTAAATATACCTATGAGCATAAAGCACTTTATCCAACGTATGAAGAAATTGATTTTGCACCACTGTTTGCAGATGATGAATTTAGATCATATTTAATTCCATCTGAAGATAGTAATCACTCTGATTTATTACTTGCAAACTTGGCATACAATGCGAAGTTTTATTCGAATGATGCATCAATCAGTTCTTACCTCAAGGTACCAACTACATTAATGGATGCATCACCAGAAGATGACGTGTGGAACGAGGAACTTGCAGCATTATTAGGTGCTGTCTTTGATCTTGCAGCATCCTTTGAGGATTCAAGTGTATTAACTTTATCTTACAAAGATATGATCGCATTTAAGAATGCGCCAACAGAAGCATCCATTGAACTTATCACACAATTTGTAGATCCCATTAAGGCTGATGAAACATTTGGTAGTTTAGATAGTTCTGTGATTTTAAGAACATCACTTAAACAAACTATTGATTCATTAGGTGGTTCAACAGGTGATGCTTTAGGTGGTTATGCGATTTTAACACCTGATATTGCTGTTGATGGCGATATGTTAAAAGAAGGTATGCTTGTTGAGTTAATCAATGGTGTTGCTATTTTAGTTGATGATATGAATGATACGTGGCAATATGATACGATTGCTGAACTCACAGGTAATCTCGGTGTTGATCAAATCATTCCTGCATTTAATAACTTAGAAGATAGTTCACTCTTAGCATTTACCAATGTCACCTTAATCAAAGGTGTCATCAGCGATGCTTTATTAAGTACAGATATTAAGAATTTTGGTATTGAAAAATTAAATGGTGCGCAGGAATTCTTTATAGCACCTGCTGATTTCTTAGATTTAGATCCTTTACTCTTAGACTTAGAAGGTGTTAAAGGCGATGAAATTGGTAAACTGCTCATATCAATTAAGAGCCTTCAACTACCTAACCAAGAAGCATTAAATAGTTTTGGTCCACAGATGCTTAATCAGATGATCGGTAGAAATTCAGACGGTACCATGGATGATTTAGACCGTTTCTTTGACTCTGGTATTTTATACACATTCTTAGATAAGGCACTTCAATTAGATGGCATTAATGATTTTGTTAACGACATGTTATCGACCGCATTTGAAGGTGCTGCTGTGACAATTGATTTATCACCACACCCTGACATCTTGGGTAATGAGATTGATCATGAACCGATTGAAGTTGGACGGATCACAAAAAATGAATTTAGACATATGGTTATTTCTGCAGCCTTATTGGGACCATTAGGTGAGATTGGTATTGAAACATTCCCACGCATGATTGATCCACTCGCTACAGAAGATGATTTTACAACTTTCTTAGGGTCAGATTATATTTATACAGTCGTTGGACGTTTGTTTGAAAATGAAGGTTTTGGCGACTATATTGGTGGTTTCTTAGCTGGCGCATTTGGTGAAGGTATCACCTTAGACATGACAACACCATCCGATGCCAAGGGTAGTGCTGGTGTTGAAGAAGATATCATCACGAAACAAGAACTTCGCTATATCATGGTTTCCTTCAAACTTCTTGGTTTAGATCAAGGAACTGAAGGTATCAACGAAGAACGCATTCTCAATCTAGTAGGTGCAAATGATGTTGCTGGTGTTGATGATTTTGATCGCTTTATTCAATCGAAATATATTGCAGATAAATTATCAATCGTATTAACATCAGATACAGTTATTGAACTGATTGCAGCTGGTAGATTTTTGCCATCCGAATTTGAAATTTTACCATCCGCATATACGATAATAGATGGTAGAAAGAGATTGACGAATACTGAATTTAGCAATATTTTTAGTGGTTTATATGTCCTTGGATTAAGTGACTTTGAAGATACTTCTCAATTGATTAATAACTTAAAGAACTTAGAGGACAATGATGTTGAACAGGTTTTAGAATCTTATTTCTTATATGAGTTTATAGATTTAATGTTGAAATCAGAAACAGCCATTACAGTTCCTTCACAAGCACTTGAAACATCAGGTGAATTTATAGGCATGATTAAAAAATCAGAAATATCAGATATATTTACTGCTTTAAGTATCTTTGAACTCGGAGAAGGAGAAGGACCAAATCCAGAAGAGATTACGGTTGACGATATCATACAACTGATTGATGAAACTGATTCATCGATTGTACAAGCCTTGTTATCCGATGCGATTATTCAAGCTCTAGGAGCTGAAAACATTCCAGCTGACGCACTAGAGAGTGAAGGTTTGCTAGAACAAGATGAGATTGATGCTATCGTTGCAGTATTAGATATTATTCAAGGCGACGATGAAGATGTTCCCATTTTATCTCTAGCAGATAAGATTGAAGATCTAACTGTTGAGCAAGCTAATGAAATTGACTTAACTGAAACGGGATCTGCAACTATCAAACAAATGATCTCGGATCGTATTTTAAATACACTTAATCCTACAGTAGTTCCGGATGGCGCACTAAATCCATTATCAGCATCAAACGTTACGTTATTAAGCATGCAACTAGATGGTGAAGAAACACCATTGACACGTTTGACAGATTTGGAATTGCAACAGATTATTTTAGCAATCAATATATTATCACCAGATGCATCAACTAAAATTACTCAGATTCCAACCAATCCAACTATCGGTCAAACAAGAGACCTGCAAAGTATTACATCGCTCATTATTAGACAGTTTATGACAGATAAAATAGCAGTTGCTTTAGCAACACAAGTAACATTCCCATCAGCATCCTATGATGATACTCATACGTCTATTTTAAGTACGACTGAAGTTTCTAATTTACTTGATGCTATTTCAATTCTTGCATATAACAATATCGACAATGATCCTGAATATGATGTCAATGATGAGTCTGTCCAAGATGTTCGTACAACATTATATGTTAAAGATGCTGTGGCACTTAAAACAACAGATTCATACATTATTAGACAATTGATTACAGACAAGATAGAAGAGATTTTAGATGCTGAACTTACGTTCCCAAGTGTAGCTTATGATCCAGTTCATACATCAATGCTATCTAAAGCAGAAATTGGACATATGATTGATGCGCTAGTTATTTTGGCTTATAACAATTCTGAAGATGATCCCGATTATGACCCCGATTATGATGTTAATGATGAATTGATTACAGATATCAATCCAGAAGTGAATGTTGGGAAAGCTGTATCACTAAAGACAACCGATTCATACATTATTAGACAACTGATTACAAATAAGATCGAAGGTATTTTAGGAACTGAATTAGTCTTCCCAGTTGTTGCATATGACACTGTGAATACAACCATGTTATCGAAGACTGAAATTGGTCATATGATTGATGCATTAGTCATTTTAGCGTATGATAATCCAACAGATGATCCTAATTATGATGTGAATGAAGAAGCAATCACAGAAATCAATTCAGATGTTAATGTTGGTAAAGCAAGAGGATTAAAGAACAATGAGTCTTATATAGTTAGACAATTAGTCACAGACAACATTGAAACCGCCCTTTCGTCAACGGTTGTTTTCCCATCGAACGCTTATGATCCTGTTCATACAACCATGTTATTGCATGATGAAATCAAAGAAATTATTGATGCATTATACATTATGTCAGACGAAAATGATGATCTTCCGGTTACTAGTGTACCAACCAGTGTCACAGTTGGCCAAACAACAGATTTAAAAGATAATGAATCCTTAATTATTAACCAATTAGTATCAGATAAGATTGTCGAATCATTGACAGCATCAGGAAGAACTATACCAGTAACAGCATATACAGATCCAGTTCTACAAGTTATTTTAAAGGATACTGAAATTGATAACATGATTGATGCGCTATCTGTTTTAGCTGACGGTGATGATGATATGTTGGTAACAAATATCCCTACTGATGTTACGATTGGTCAGTTGAAGATTTTATCTGTTTCAGTATCAGTTATCATTCAACGTTTGATTACAGATTCGATTATTGATGCAGTTAATTTAACTTACTTCCCAGATACAGCATATGTAGATGACACGCCAGGCGATCAATTAAAGACGTTAGAAATTTCTAACATGATTTTAGCATTAGAAGTGCTAGCAGGAAGCAGTGTTCCTGGTGATCGTGATACAACGAAGATATCAGCAGTATCAACCAACGTGACCGTAGGACAAACACAATCACTCAAGACTAATGATTCACTTATTATTAATCAATTGATCTCCGAATCAATCGTGAGCACATTGACGACAGCTGGTTCAACGATTCCTGATGATGCTTATGTCAATGCCGTCACCAAAGAATCATTAACCAATGATGAAATTGATTATATGATTGATGCATTATTGATTCTAGCTGATGGAAATACAGCAACTCCTGTATCAGGCATTTCAACAAGCGTTGATGTGGGTCAAACCCAAGATTTAAAGACCAATTCATCAGTGATTATCAGACAGTTAATCAGTGATGCTATTGTTGATTCTGTTGGTTTAACAGCAACCATTCCTGATGAAGCTTATATCGATCCAGTTGGTAAAGAAAGATTAACAGATACCGAAATCAATCACATGATTGATGCATTACTTATTTTAGCTAATGGTGATTTAGACAAATCAGTAAGTAGTATTGATACAGATATAACGATCGGTCAGCTAGATGACTTAACAGCATCTGATTCTATCATCATGCAAAAACTTATTACAGATTCAATCGTTGATGCAGTCACGGTTGATAAAGTTCCTGATGATGCGTATATCAGCGATACACCAGGTAATAACTTGAAACCAACTGAAGTAGCAGCTATGGTTGATGCGTTAAGAATTTTAGCGGATGATCCACTTGATCCACTCGATGTCCCAGATGATAAGAAGGTTTCAAGTATTTCAACCAATGTTACCGTTGGACAAGCGAAAGACCTCAAGGTCAATGGATCTGTCATCATCAAACAAATCATTTCTGATTCGATTGTAACCATGTTAACAGCTCCAAAGATTAGAGAAACAGCTTATATTGATCCAGTTGAAAAAGATCGATTAACCAATGATGAAATTGGCTACATGATTGATGCACTTGATGTCTTATCAGGTGGCAATGATGCACTTGCAGTATCTGCAATTACCGTCAATGAAAACAGTTTAAGTATTTCATCATTACAACAATTTAATGAAAACTCCATTATTCTAAACCGTTTGATCAGCAATGCGATTATTGATGGTTTAGGTGCAGCAGAAATTCCTGTTGAATCTTATGAAGATAGCGTTGCTAAGACAGACTTAGTCAGACCTGAAATTGATGCGATTTTAGAAGCATTAGATACATTAGGTATTGGAACAAGTGGTGCTGGCGGTATAACAACTGCTCAAATCACATTTGCTGATTTATATGTTGTATTAGCTATTGGAACAACAGATCTAATTAAGTATCCATTAGGATTCTCACCAATCGTTGCACATATCTTATCAGATCCAATGGAACAAGCAGTATCAAATGTTAGATCTGGACACGATTATGGATTACATGTATTGGCATATAGAAATACTAATGATTTGAAATATAAAGAAATAGTATCTCTTGTTGATGCACTAGCTCTAATCGCTGAAGTTCCTGCAGTTAATCCTACATCAACAACAATAGCTGCAGCAGTCTTGTTGATGGATCCAGATAATTTTGGACCAACATTACTCGAACTATTGATTGATGAAAACTCTTTATTAGTTTATCGTATTATTTCTATTGGAATATTTGATGCAAATATCGCTAATGAAGATGCATATATTCCAAATACTGATCCAACATATGACACTTCATTACCAGAACCAGCAGTATTAAAAGATATTAAAGTTGCTGAAATGGAACACTTGGTTATCACAATGAACATCTTCGCAATGGATAGTGTATCAGATATTGCAGCTATCAGTATAGGTGATGTTCTTGGTTTAACAGATTCTCAAATAGATGATCTATTAGATAATACAAACACAATAGTATATTACATCATTAATGATCTAATTCAAGCACAACCATTATTAGTAGCTCAATTAGCTCCAAGTGATTTCGAAACATTCGCTCCATTTAGAATCAAGAGAGTCTCAATGATAACATTACTTAAGAATAACAATTAATAAGTAATAAAATTCATTTACGAAAAGATCACCGATAAGCATAATCAACGATTATATTGTTGTGATGCAGAAAATTCGGTGATCTTTTTCACATTTGACTACAGTAACCTTTGAAAAATAACTATGTCATCATTCGTTGCGTAAGGGTTGCGTGTTATTTCAACCAACTCATGTATAATAAACGTGGGGTGACAGCATGAATAACATAAAAGAAAACATTAAGAAACTAAGAAAAACAAAAGGATTAACTCAAGAACAGTTAGCACAACAACTTTACGTAACACGACAACTCATCAGCAAGTGGGAACAGGGGAAATCACTCCCCGACATAGAGAATTTAAAAAAATTAGCTTCAATCTTCGAAGTACCGTTGAGTGATTTACTTGATGATGAGAGTGTCGCAACCATCACAATCAAAGAAGCTATTAAAAACAAAAAAAGGTTTAAATACCTATGGCTTACTCTTGCATTTAGTTTGATTGCTATTCTTGTAGCTTTCTCATTCATGTTTAGCAATCAGATCATGTCTCAAATTGATAGATTTTATGTTGAAGACTACTTTTATGTCACATCATTTGATCCTGTAAATCTACAATATACCTTCACAAATGATGAACATACCATTGATCAACACGATGTCAGGTCTTTAGGCACTGTCTATGACAATAAAGGTGAAAAAATCACAGTGAGTGATATCAAACTTAACGACAACATTAAAGTTATATATAGTAAAAATAAAAGAATCATTCACAGTATCCAGGTGATTGATTCTGAAGTTGAAACTAACCTATATGGCGTATTTGTTGCTGAAAAAACGATGAACTTTGATAACATTCAAAGCGTCATAAGTAACTGGAGTATCTCATATGTTTATCAAAATGGTACCTCATTTACTGCATCGCCTGTCCCAAAAAATACGTTGGTTACTCAAGATTATTATCATGAAACCATCTATGATATTGAAGTGCTCATTAATCCCTTAATAGTAACTGAAGGCATACACATTGGACTTTTGACAGATCAAGGTATCATCTATATGGATGATGTTGATCTCATGATGCAAAAAACGTACACCTACAAAGGTGAATACGAATTAGTAGGCAGTTTAGTCCATGAACCAAGAAGTCAACATGTTACCTATAACATTCATATTATCTTTGAATATTCATTTAGTGAAATAACGATATATGAGTACGATAAAGAACATATCTTTATTAAAGAAACAACGATCAATAATAGGAATGATCTAGGTAGCTTTCAACCACATGAAGATACGCTCTATGGTATTTTTAAAATCGTGACGGAATATCCTAATGGCCATATGATGACAACAACCGAAGAGTATTTGATTGGTGATATAATCTATATCACGATGAGTGATGATTACGGTTTTACTTGGATATCTCCCTATAAGTTTCAATGAACAAAAAAAGACTATCGCTAGTCTTTTTTTACTTTTTTGAAGCCATCATTTCTAAGGTTTTAATTTGTTCTTTTGATCCGACAACAATCATTTTATCATCCACATTTAAGACTTCATCAGCCTTAGGATTAAAGATGAACTCATCTTCACCTCTGCGGATAGCTAAAACGATTAATCCTGCTTTATCTGCAATACCTGAATTTCTAAGTTTTTTACTAATCAGTTCTGATTCAGGATGAATCATAACCTCTTCCATATCAATGGATACGTTCTTTGTGTCAATAATGTTATCGACAAAAAATTGAATATGAGGGCTTAACATGAGATTTGCCATCTTTTTACCACCGATTTCATCAGGGCTAACCACGTTATTAGCACCCGCTCTCATCAGTTTCTTTTTAGATGAGACTTCATGAGATCTAGAAATGATATGTAGCTTCGGATTCATACCGCGTGCCGTTAAGACGACATATACGTTATCTGCATCTGTAGGAAGTGTTGTGATTAAACCTCTTGCTTCATTAATTCTTGCTTGAATTAAGACCTCTTCGTTGGTAGCATCATCTTCAATATATAAACAATTTTTTTCTTTAAGTTCTAAGATAACATCAGGATCATTTTCAATAACAACAAAGTTAGCATTTTTCTTGATGAGTTCAGTTATGACATGAGATCCGGATTCACCAGCACCACATACAATGATATGATTTTCTAATTTTTCAATTTCTTTAATCATTTTTTTTAACCTCCAGGATTCATTGATGTTACCTTCACTTAAGAAGCGGAAAATGGCACCTAATACATAACCTAATATACCAACAGAAACTAAGATCACAAAGATAGAAAATACTTTAGCACCCGTGTTCATCATACCGATGGACTCATATCCAACGGTTGATATCGTGATCACGGTCATGTAGATGGCGTCGACAAGAGAAAGGTTCAATGTGATCATGAATCCAATAACTGCAATGATGAAAAAGGCGATTACACCTATAATTAAGATCGTTACTTTTTTCATGCGTATCACCCGCCTTCTTTTAAACCTATTATATCACTACTTTTATGGGTCAACAAAAAAGAGGAGAAAACTCCTCTATTTTATAAACTTTCAAGTAGATTGATATAAAACTGTATACCAGAAACAACATTTTTGATCGATATATCTTCATCAAATCCATGTATTTTAGCTAAATCAGCTTTAGAAACATCCATGGGAGAAAACTTATAAACTCTCTCGCAGATGGCATGATAATGTCTTGAATCAGTGGTTGCTACCATGAGATAAGGTGCAACAACGACTTCTGGCCATGTCATATTAATTGCACGTTTAACTACACTAAATGCATCGTCAAGATGACTAATCGTCGTTGGTTCCGAAACGTCAATTGATTCAATCTTTATATCCTTATTTTTGATGATTTTTTCCATCTTCTTTATAACAGCATCCGATGTTTCACCTGGTCTAATCCGAATGTTAATACCAATGCTTGCTTCATTAGGTAATACATTGATCGCATCACTACCTTCAGCTAATGTGAAAGCTTGTGTGGTCTTAAACATAGCTAGGAACTCACCACCTGATAGTTTTGCAATCAGTTTAATGAGTGGCATGAATAACCACAGATTAGCAAACAACATCTTAATACCAAATGAATGAGAGTGAGGTGCTAATGCTTGAAAAAGTGATTTAACAGGAGGTGTCATCTTTAAACGGAAACGTTTGGTACGATTAAGTTTACCAACAGCTTTCGCCAACGTTGTTACAGGTGTATCTTTAGGAGGTGTTGATGCATGTCCACCTTTTGATTGAGCTTTTAAGATGACGTTGAGATACCCTTTTTCAGCGATACCAACAACAGCAGCTTTTTCTTTAACACCAGGAAACATCTTGGATACAATTGCCCCACCTTCATCTAATACCATATATGGGGTTATGCCTCTTTCTTTTAGAACAGAAACAATACCGGGTGCTGAAGGGCCATTAATTTCTTCATCGCCTGAAAAAGCTAAATATAAATCGTTTTTAAACACTTTACCTTGAGATAAGACCCATTCAAGTGATTCCATAATGGCATTAAGTGTTGATTTGGTATCAAGAGTGCCACGTCCATAAACATGGGTATCACTAACTTTTCCAGAAAAGCCATCATCTATCCAACCTTGTTGGACAGGAACAACATCATAATGTGACATCAAAACAACCGGTTGTTCAGATGATATGCCTTCAATTTTAAATAGCATACCTCGTTCAATTTCTTCATATGAGGCTTTACCCATAATCAAAGGATATCGATCTTTGATAAACTGTCTAAATTTAATAAATTCGTCGTTATTTTCTTTTGTACGATCACGATAAGATACCGTCTTGATTTGAATCATCTGTGATAAAGACTCAACAGCATGTTTCTCATCAATCTCATGCCATTTCTTCATTTCAGGAAAATCTTTAGGTTTAAATCGTAAAGTTCTAAAGATGACGATGATCAAGATGATCGGTATGATGAGAAGAAGTAATAACCAAGGCATTAAGAGATCATCCCTTTCTTATAAAGGATACGTGCAACAACAAGCGAGATCACAACACCTACAGGTACCATAATACCAACAAGACCGCCACTACCTGGAACAAGTGGGAAGAAGATCATCATAACAACAAGAGGTAGGATCGCTATTTTAACGCGCTTCGAAATATACACTATTCCTAAAGCACCGAAGAGAGCTGGAATGATGTTATCAAATGCTGGTTTTAAAGTTTCTGATTCTAATAAAGGTGTTAAAGGGATGATTAATAGTGCGCCAACTAAGATGATAAACGTTGTAATCACTGATGATGAAGCGACCGCGATTGTTGAAATCACGTCACCTTCATCTGTCCCTTTTTCAACACCTAAAGCGTCTTGAGCGTTAAGCGCAGCAGGGACCTTTAGACTTGTTAAATTACCTGTAACAAACGCTAAATAAGTTGAACCAACACCGAGCATTGGACTGAATGTGAATACTTCAATGGTAGTTACAGGCCAGAAAATAATGGCAGTTGCTAAAAAGCCTGCAATAAAATGATTAAATGTTGGCCATACGCCTGTTCCAATACTTAAAACAAGTGGAACACTGATGAAAAGTAGAAGTGCGCCAACCATCCAGACGCGACCTTCAAAGTGCATTTGATCTTGATATGATCTTTTCATGTTAGCGTACCCCCAATCCAGCATAAACAATGGCTAATGCCATAGCTACAATCATCGATACAGGAAGTGCATAGTTTTTGAGCCATTCCCATTTATATTTTTTCATAACATAACCGAGTATCATAATGAGTGCTGCTGAAGTCACTAAGACTAAGATACCTAATACAGAGATATAAGGATCTTCACCCTCAGGTGTTTTAGGAGCTAAGATATAACCCACAAAGGCTGAAATCATCCCTAAGAATAAAGCATCCATCATGATTTGGTTCCATGTTTGGTCTTTCTCTCTTAAACTTTTCATACCTAAACTCATTTTCTTAAAGAAGAATGGAATGATGATAAGTGGTGGAATACATCCTAAGGTCATAACCCAAACAGCTGTAATGACCATCTCAGGTGTTAATGTATCACCAATCTCTCTACCAAATACACCATTGATGACATTGATTGCTGCAGGTAGTTCATATGTCACTGCACCAAGCGTAGCTAAACGCATACCAGCGACCATAGATCCAAAAACTTTTGTTAAGGCGACTAAACCGATCAGGATTGCCAATGATGGAGCAAGTGAGAATACCATAGATGATGTAATGGTTTGATTGATTTGTTCTTTTGAGAAACCAAGTTCTAAAGCTCTTTTTCTAGCTTTAAAAAGGGTTACAATAGATTGCACCATCACATAAAGAAAAATAATACTGATGGTTAAATAAACCCACCATGATGTTAAAAATGCCACAAAACCACCTCTTTCGTATGAATTAATCTTATTATATCGTATAATGTCTTACCTTCATACGAAAAATCATGATATAGTGACATTGAAGAGGTGATACGATGCGAAATGCTATTTATGATCGTATATCGATTAGAACATACGAGAAAAAAAGATTGACAGATGAAGAGAGAAAAATAATAGATCAAGTCATCGAGGAAATCAAAGATGATCGTGGTCCTTTTGGTCAAGCTATCACATATTTTGTAGATCATCAAGATCAAAAAATTGATGATGAAGCAAAACGAATTGGAACCTATGGGTTTATAAAAAACGCACCTAGTTTCATAGGTGGCGTGATTAAAAACAATCCAAAGGCAATCGTTGATTATGGCTATCTGTTTGAAAAACTCATCTTAAAGTTGACACATCTCGGTTTTGGAACATGTTGGTTAGCTGGTACATTTCAACGCAGTGCTTTTCAATCTTATGTCGAAGAAGGATGTATCATACCAGCCATCACGCCTGTTGGTTATCCTGAAGATCACATGTCACTTCGTGAAAGAGCGATTAGGCTTGCTGTTAAAGCCAACCGTAGAAAATCTTTTGATGAGATGTTCTTTGATCACGATATCAATCATCCGATTAAAGAAGATAAAAACCATCCGTTATATGATGTACTTGAACTTGTTAAACTAGCTCCATCTGCATCCAATAAACAACCGTGGCGTATCATATTAGATGATCGTTATGTTCATTTCTTTTTAGAAAAAACACCCAATTATAACACCAATCGACCCTTCGTTATACAATCACTTGATATGGGAATTGCGCTTTATCACTTTGAAGTTGGTCTGAAACATTTGAAACATTCTTATCAGATGAAAGAGGTTAGTTGCAGCATTCCAAATGGTTATGAGTACATTTTAAGCTTTGAATTAAAAAGATAAAAAAACGGCTTTAATAAGCCGTTTTCATTATTTTTTAGCAACTCTAATTTTCTTTAATTTTGCGAAGTGTGGAAGACCATCAACGAGTTTAGCTTTTGAATCACCTTGGATGAGTGGAAGTGCGTAATCAACATAATCTTGAGTTAATCCTTTTCCATCAGGTAAGATCCATTCAAGTGGTACTTTTTGTTCAGTGTTAGCAGCTAACTTAAGAGGTAACTTAACATACTTGATCTTATAAGGGTTAGAAGATACTCTCTTGAAACCGATCATCTTATCTGATGTACCTTTAACTGCTGCTTGAACAGCTTTTTTACCAGCGTTAAACGCTTCTTCAACGTCAACTTTAGAAGCTAAGTGAGCAGCTGATCTTTGAATGAGTGAGAATTCAATCGCTCTAACTTTAACATCAATACGGTTTGCTACTTGTTCAGCTAAAACTTGTGCTGTACCACCTAATTGAGCATGACCAAATGCGTCACGCTTTAATTCTTGGTACATTTCAGGAATGTATTTTCCTTCTTTAGTCTTAATGCCTTCAGAGACAGCAACGATGACTTTTCCTTTTTCAGCTAATGTTTTTTCAACAGCTGCAAAGAATTGTTCGATATCGAAAGCAACTTCTGGAAGATAAATTAAGTCTGGACCTTGACCTTTGTATTGTGCAAGAGCTGCAGCAGCTGTTAACCAACCTGCATTTCTACCCATCACTTCAACGATGGTAACTTGTTTTGTATCATAGACGGTTGCATCATGGTAGAGTTCCATAAATGTGGTAGCAACATATTTAGCTGCTGAACCATAACCTGGTGAGTGATCGGTTGCATTTAAGTCATTATCAATGGTCTTAGGTACACCCATGACGTTGCAGTCATAACCAGACTTCTTAAAGAATTTAGAAATCTTGTTACATGTGTCCATGGAGTCATTACCACCATTGTAGAAGAAGTAACGAATGTTGTACTTCTTAAAGACTTCTAGTAATCTTTCATATTCGCTTGGATCTTTCTTTGGATCCTTTAATTTAAAACGAACTGAACCAATCGCTGAAGATGGTGTATTCTTTAAGCGATATAATTCTTCTAAATCTTCTTGACCAATGTCATAAAATTCTTCATTTAAGACACCTTTGATACCGTGAACGGCACCATATACTGCAGTGATGTTTTCTTGCTTTAACGCTTCAATGAAAACACCGGCAGCACTTGAGTTAATAACGCTGGTTGGTCCACCTGATTGACCAAGGAGCGCTGCTCCAACTAAATTTTTCATTTTTTTCACCATTTCTTTATATAAATTTGTTTTCCACATGACATTTTACCACAAATCATCAATTATCAAAGGTTTCTATGCATTAAATCGTTTTCATAATTTACCAAAATGAAGAATGACTCTCTATGTACATAGCGCATGTGATATAATACTTATGGCATAACGCTTTTTTATTGTTAAAGGAGTGAAACTATGAAAATTGGTGTCTTAACATCAGGAGGAGATGCACCTGGGATGAATGCTGCCATTCGTGCAGTTGTCAGAGCTGGTGAACTCTATGGGCATGAAGTCTATGGCGTTAAAGATGGCTATCAAGGTTTGATTGATGATAATCTGATTTTATTAAACCATCAAAGTGTATCTGGTATGCTCAACTTAGGGGGAACCTTTTTAGGGACTTCTCGCGCACCAGAATTTTTAAAAGAAGAAGTGAGACAAAAAGCAGTTGATAATCTTAAAGCTCGCGGTATCGAGGCATTAATCGCCATTGGTGGTGACGGTACGTATCGTGGTGCTATGGATTTGACGAGAATGGGTGTTAAAACGATTGGATTACCTGGAACGATTGATAATGATATCGCAGGTACTGATTTCACGATTGGTTTCCATACTGCAGTTGAAACTATTGTTGATGCCATCGATAAATTAAGAGATACATCAACATCTCATCAACGTTGTTCCATCGTTGAAGTGATGGGAAGACATTGTGGTGATCTCGCATTATTTGCAGGTATTTGTGGTGGTGCTGAGTTTATCATCACACCTGAAAATCCGATGAATCGTGAAGAAATCATCTCCCGTTTGAAGAAGCATAAAAAAGAAGGTAGAAGACACGCCATTATCGTTATCACAGAAAACATCTTGGATGTCCATGACTTTGCTAAAGCGATCACTGAAGAATCAGGATTTGCTTCACGTGCTACCGTCTTAGGTTATATTCAACGCGGTGGATCACCATGTCCAGAAGATCGTATTTTAGGATCTCGCATGGGAACCTACGCAGTAGAACTCTTAAATGATGATATTTATGGCGTTTGTGTAGGTGTCAGAGATTCCAGAATGGTGCATTTACCCTTCTCGAATGTCGTTGGTGTTCAAAGACCCAAGAATGACCTGTATAAACTGGTCAAAAAGGTTTCATAAAAAAGAAAAATCATATATAATAAAAATGATGAAAATTTAAGAAAGGAAATGACTATGGTAAAATACGTCTATTTATTTAAAGAAGGTAACGCTTCAATGAAAAACCTTCTTGGCGGTAAAGGTGCGAACTTAGCGGAAATGACATCCCTTGGCATGCCAGTTCCACAAGGATTTACCGTTACTACTGAAGCATGTAACGATTACTATCGTAACAAAAAAGTAATTTCTCAAACCATCATTGATCAAATCTATGAGGCTTTAGAAAAGACTGAAAAAGAAGCAGGAAAGAAATTTGGAGATCCCGATGATCCATTCTTAGTTTCTGTACGTTCAGGTGCAAGAGCATCGATGCCAGGTATGATGGATACCATCTTAAACCTTGGTTTAAATGATGTTGCAGTTGAAGGTTTAGCTAAACTTACAAACAATCCACGTTTCGCTTACGACTCATATCGTCGTTTTATTCAAATGTTTGCAGACGTCGTTATGGAAATCGAAAAAGCTAACTTTGAAGAATTACTTGAAGAAATGAAGCACAAGAAAGGTGTTGAACTTGACACTGACCTTGATGCTAATGATTTAAAGGTATTGGTTGGCCAATTCCTTAAGAAGTACAAAGAATTAAAGGGTGAAGCTTTCCCACAAGATCCAAGACAACAATTGATCGAAGCGATCACAGCTGTTTTCAGATCATGGGACAACCCAAGAGCGAACACATACAGAAGATTGAACCACATTCCATACGAATGGGGTACAGCTGTTAACGTTCAATCCATGGTATTCGGTAACATGGGTGATGATTCAGGTACTGGTGTTGCTTTCTCAAGAAACCCATCTACTGGTGAAAATGAATTATATGGTGAATACTTATTTAATGCACAAGGTGAAGACGTTGTTGCTGGTATTCGTACACCAAAACCTATTTCTGAATTAAAGAATGACAATCCTGCATTATATGAAGAATTCTTCAATATTTCTAAGAAATTAGAAGCACACTATCGTGATATGCAAGATATGGAATTCACCATTGAACGCGGTAAGCTTTACATGTTACAAACACGTAATGGTAAACGTACTGCACAAGCTGCGCTTAAGGTTGCTATTGATTTAGTTAAAGAAGGCGTGTTAACAGAACAAGAAGCTGTTCTAAAAGTTGAACCAGCACAACTTGATTCGTTATTACACCCACAATTTAACCCAGAAGCATTAAAGAAGGCACGCGTGATTACACAAGGCTTAAACGCATCTCCAGGTGCTGCTACAGGTCGTGTTGCATTTACTGCAGAACGCGCTAAAGAAATGAAAAAGGCTGATGGTCTTCCTGTCATTTTAGTTCGTCAAGAAACATCTCCTGAAGATATCGATGGTATGGTTGTATCAGCTGGTATATTAACATCACGTGGTGGTATGACATCACACGCTGCCGTTGTTGCACGTGGCATGGGTACATGCTGTGTTGCCGGTGCAGGTGCTGTCCATGTTAATGAAAAGAAATTAACCTTTGAAGTGAATGGTGAAACATTCAAAGAAGGTGACTGGATTTCATTAGATGGTTCTACAGGTAAAGTTTATGGTGAAAAAGTAGAAACACAAGATGCAACTGTATCAGGTGATTTCGAAACATTAATGAACTGGGCTGACAAGTTTAGAGCATTAAAGGTTAGAACAAATGCTGACACACCAAGAGACGCTAAAGTCGCTTATAACTATGGTGCTGAAGGTATTGGTCTATGCCGTACTGAACATATGTTCTTTGAACCAGATCGTATTCCAGCCGTTCGTGAAATGATCGTTGCTAAGAATAAGACTGAAAGAGAAAAGGCATTAGCTAAACTTCTTCCTATGCAAAGAGAAGACTTTATCGGTCTTTATAAGGAAATGAAAGGTTACGCCGTAACTATTCGTTACTTAGATCCACCTCTACATGAATTCGTTCCAACAGACGAAGAAGACATCCGGGATTTAGCAAAAGAAATGGGTCTAACATTCGAAGAATTATCTAAGACAATCAGTGATTTACATGAAACTAACCCGATGTTAGGTCATCGTGGTGTCAGATTATCAGTAACTTATCCTGAAATTGCAGAAATGCAAACCAGAGCGGTTATTGAAGCTGCCATTCATGTGAAGAAGGAAGGTTTAGATATCACTCCTGAAATTATGATCCCACTTGTTGGCGATATCAAAGAATTAACTTATGTGAAAGATGTTGTTGTTGCAACTGCAGACAAGATCATTAAGGAAGCTAACGTTGACCTTAAGTACCTTGTTGGTACCATGATTGAAATCCCAAGAGCAGCCATCACTGCTGATGCCATTGCGAAAGAAGCAGAATTCTTCAGCTTCGGTACCAATGACTTAACACAGATGACATTTGGTTTCTCAAGAGATGATGCAGGTAAGTTCTTAGGCGATTATTATGATAAGAAGATTTTCGCTAACGATCCATTTGCTCACATTGACCAAACTGGTGTTGGTAAATTAATGGAAATGGCTGTTGGATTAGGTAAACAAACAAGACCTGACATTAAATTAGGTATTTGTGGTGAACACGGTGGAGATCCTATCTCTGTTGAGTTCTGCCATAACATTGGTTTAACCTATGTATCATGCTCACCATTTAGAGTTCCAATTGCTAGACTTGCTGCGGCACACGCTAACATTAAGAACCCAAGAAAATAAGCACGAATCAAAGCCCAGCTCAATGAGTTGGGCTTTTTTTGTGAAAAGATGTGAAAAGAGCAAAATTGTTGATAAGTCAACAAAAAAGCGTATGATATGGAGTGTATGCTATATAGGAGGTTATCATGTTACGCTTAATGAAAAATTTTAGATGGTTTCACTGGATTTATGTGGTGATTATCATCGGTCTCATTTATGGTCAGGTTCAAATGGATTTAGCTCTACCTGAATATATGGGAAATATTATTGTTTTAATTGCTCAAGGAGCTCAAGCAGGTGTTGCTCAAACATCAGATATTTTAAAAGAAGGGGGAATGATGCTGCTCGTAACCTTTGGTTCAATCACAGCAACCATTCTTGCAAGTTTTATTGCTGCAAGATTGGGTACTCGCCTTGCTGTTGAAACAAGAAGTAAATTGTTTAAACACATCCAGGGTTTCTCAACAGCTGAAATTCAACATTTCTCAACCCCTTCACTGATTACAAGAAGTACCAATGACATTCAACAAATTCAAATGGCTGTCATTATGATGTTACGTTTGTTAATCACTGCACCGATTATGGCTTTTTCTGGCATTAGAAAAGTCACGTCGATTAATTTATCGATGAGTTTGGTTGTTGTCGGTGGTGTAGTTGCGATTTTAACACTGATTGGTGTGATCTTCTTCTTAGTTGTTCCTAAGTTCTCTAAGATCCAAAATCAAGTGGATGATGTCAATCAGGTCACACGAGAAACCTTAACGGGTATTCGTGTTGTACGTGCACATCACGCAGAAGATATTCAAAAGGATAAGTTTGAAGTGGTGAATGAAAACTTAACGAAGACACAACTCTTTGTTAACCGTGCGTTTGCGATTCTTAACCCAGGCATGAACTTTATCATGAACGGTTTAAACTTAGCACTCATTGCTTTAGGTGCCGTTTTAATTGGTGATGGTCTCTTGGGATCTAATCCAATAGAAGGATTATCTCTTCAAGTTCAGTTTACATCGTATGCCATGATTATCATGATTGGCTTTATGATGCTCATTATGCTTTTTATCTTCTTGCCAAGAGCATGGGTATCTGCAAAACGTATTCATGAAGTACTTGATACACCATATTCTATTGATGAATCTTTAAAAGAAGATATTCAACCATCAAAAGATTTAGTTGTTGAATTCAAAAATGTATCTTTCCGCTATCCAAAAGCGGATGAAGATGTTCTAAAGAATATCAACTTTAAGGCGAAGAAGGGTGAAACATTAGCGTTCATCGGTTCAACAGGATCTGGAAAATCAACGATTGTTTCTCTGTTGCTAAGATTTTATGATGTGACGGCAGGTGAGATTTTAATCAACGGTAAAAATATTAAAACATACCCACTCGAACAACTTTATAAGATGATGGGTTATGTTCCTCAAAAAGGTACACTTTTTAGAGGTGATATTTCAACCAACATGCTAATGGGAAATCCAGAAGCAACCGAAGAAGATATGGAAAAAGCATTGGAGATTGCTCAGATCAAATCGATTTTAGAAGAAAGCGAAGAAGGGCTTCATCGACCGATTGATCAAGGTGGATCAAACGTTTCTGGTGGACAGAAACAACGCTTATCCATTGCACGCGCTTTAATAAAGAAACCACAAATTTATTTATTTGATGACTCATTTAGTGCACTTGATTATCGTACTGATCAAACGTTGAGAAAAGCATTGAAACCCATGATTAAAGAATCACTTAGCATTATTATTGGACAACGTATTGGTACGATTATTGATGCTGAGCAGATCATTGTATTAGATCAAGGTGAAATTGTTGGTAAGGGAACACACCAAGAACTATTGAAGAACTGTCAAGCTTACCAAGAAATCGCATTTGCACAAGTATCGAAGGAGGAACTCGGTTATGTCGAATAATCAAGAAACAACAAGAAGACCCGCGGCAAGACCGATGCATGGTCCTATGGCAGGTATGGGTGGTGGTGAAAAGCCTAAATCCATGAAGAATGCCATCAAACAATTATTGACATATATTAAACCCTACCGCATTCAGTTTTTGTTTATGATTATTTTCGCGATGTTATCAACTGCATTAGCGATTGTAGGTCCTAAATGGTTAGGTCGTATTACAACAGAGATTCAAAAAGGGATTGCGTTCAATCCGATATCAGGAACATTTGCACTATCCATTGATTACGATGTTATCTTTAGGATTGTTTATGCATTAATTGCTTTATATGGCTTAAGTTTAATATTTAATATCATACAAGGTGTTATTGTTTCTATGATGACACAACGTATTACCAAACAACTTCGTACAGATTTATTCCATAAAATGGATCGATTGCCATTAAAATATTTTGACCAACATCCTCATGGTGATACATTATCACGTATGACCAATGATATCGATACGATTGGCCAATCACTCAATTCATCTGTAACGTCATTGTTTTCATCATTGACGTTGATGATTGGTGTGCTGATCATGATGCTGACGATTTCATTTTGGTTAACCGTCGTCGTTGTCGTGATGTTGCCTCTTACAGCGTTATTAATGAGCTTTATCATGAAAAAAGCTCGTGGTTTCTTTAGAAGACAACAAGCTACATTAGGTTTACTCAATGGTCACATTGAAGAAAACTATACCCATCAACAAATCATTAAAACATATAATGCTGAAAAGAAGATGTTAGAGACATTTGAAACACATAATAAGGATTTATATGAATCTTCATGGAAGTCACAATTTATTTCTGGACTCATGATGCCTTTAACAACATTTGTTGGTAATTTAACCTATGGTGCGATTGCTGTTGTTGGTGGTATTCTAGCTGTTACCAAAGGTTTATACATTGGTGATATTCAATCGATGCTTATGTATTCAAGAAACTTCTCACAACCTCTTGGAAATATCGCTCAAAGTTTAACGATGACACAAACAGCATTAGCAGCCTCTGAACGCGTCTTTGAGTTCTTAAATGAAGAAGAAATGGTTACTGAAGAAAAGAAGGTTAATACCGATAAGATTTTAGGTAATGTCACATTTAAAAACGTTAAGTTTGGTTACACACCAGATAAAGAAATCATTCATGATTTCAGTGCTGATATTAAAGCAGGACAAAAGATTGCAATTGTAGGACCTACAGGTGCAGGTAAAACAACACTGGTTAACTTGCTCATGCGTTTCTATGAAATTAATGGTGGTTCAATCTCTGTTGATGGCATCTCAACCAAACAGTTAACACGTCATCAAGTTCATGAACTTTTCGGTATGGTTTTACAGGACACATGGTTATTTAAAGGAACGATCCGTGAAAACTTAAAGTATGGTAATCCAGATGCGTCAGATGAGATGATGTTTGAAGCAGCAAAAGCGGCTAACGTTCATCACTTTATCAAGAGTTTACCAAATGGCTATGATATGATCTTAGATGAAAATGCAAGTATCTCTCAAGGACAAAAGCAGTTGTTAACTATTGCACGTGCGATGATAGCTGATGCACCTATGCTCATTCTAGATGAAGCAACATCATCTGTTGACGTTAGAACCGAAATCTTGATTCAAGAAGCTATGGATCGTCTTATGAAAGGTAGAACAACATTCGTTATTGCACACCGTTTATCAACCATTAAAAATGCTGATATGATATTTGTATTAAAAGATGGTAATATAATAGAGACAGGTACGCATCAAGGCTTGCTTGATAAACAAGGATTCTACGCCGATTTATACCAGTCACAATTTGAATCCATATAGGTGATAAGATGAGAAACGATTTAGATATGCTCCCCATGCTGTTTGGCATGTTACATAAAAAGATGATGGATCAACATCATGAAGTGTTAACCAAACATGGATTGAATAAGACCCATATACCTTATATCATGTTTTTATCTAAGCATCAAGAAGGTTTAACACAAAAAGAAATGAGTGAAAAACTGTTTTTAGATAAAGGACATACTTCCAGAGCATTAAAAGAACTCGTTGATTGTGGCATCATCCGAAAGGATCAGGAAAAAACATATAAGAATAAGTATTACTTAGAAGACAAAGGTATAGCCATCATCAAGGAGATTAAAGCAGCTAATGATGCTGTGAAAGAAAAGATTGAAGGCATCTTAACGGATGAAGAGCTCGTAGTTCTAAGAAACCTTATTCAAAAGATTATGCAACTCGATTTATAAAAGATTTGGAATCAACTTTTGTTGGTTCCTTTTTTGTTTTAAAACGTTTTCATGAGACGCCTCATATGATGACATCGTGTATTATGTTATAATACACTCGGGAAAAGTCGGCACATGACTTTCAAGGAGTATCTATGCTAAGAAAAACCAAAATCGTCGGAACGTGTGGTCCAGCATCTGAAGATAAGCAAACGTTAAGACAACTGATCTTATCAGGTGTCAATGTTGTTCGCAATAATTTTTCACATGGTGATCATGAAGAACACATCAAACGATTTCATTTAGTACATGAACTTAATCGAGAATTAGGTACCTATGTCGGTACCATGATGGATACCAAAGGACCAGAGATTAGAACCCATCATTTCAAAGATGGTAAAGCTTTAATCAAACAAGGACAGACTGTGACAGTCTATATGGATGAAATCATCGGTGATGAAACCAAGTTTTCTGTTACTTATGCATCATTATTTGAAGATGTATCCATAGGAACAACTCTCTTAGTCGATGATGGATACTTATCTCTTTTAGTTATCGATAAAAATCATGAAAATCGTACGCTCATCACGGTTGCTAAAAATACTCACCTTGTTAAAAATAGACGTGGTGTCAACGTCCCTAATACCGTATTAAACATGCCTTTCTTATCCGAAAAAGATATTGATGATATCAGATTTTCATGTCAACATGACTACGATTATATCGCAGCCTCCTTCACCAGACGTAAGGAAGACGTTTTTGCTATCAGAGATCTTTTACAATCAGAAGGAAAAGATTATATTAAGATCATCGCAAAAATTGAAAATCAAGAAGGTATTAATAACCTTGATGAAATTATCGATGCTGCAGATGGTATCATGGTGGCACGCGGTGACTTAGGTGTTGAAATCTTTGCTGAAGATTTACCTCAAATGCAAAAGAAAATGGTACACCAATGCCAACAAAAAGGAAAACTGGTCATCGTAGCAACTCAAATGTTGGAGTCGATGCAACAAAATCCAAGACCAACACGAGCGGAAGTATCTGATGTCGCCAATGCGGTTTATGATGGTACAGACGCGACCATGTTATCCGGTGAAATGGCACAGGGTAACTATCCCATTGAATCAGTTGAATACATGGCTAAAATTACTGAAAAAGCGGAAAACCATGTTGATCATAGAAAGTTTACAGAAGCTGCATTAACTGAAGGTGATCACCTTCTGGATGCCGTTTCATTTGCAGCAGTTCAAGCTGCGATTCATTATCGCGTTAAAGCCATGATTGCATATGGCTATAAAGCAACAGACAATTTATCTAAATATCGTTCGATCGCACCGATAGTCGGTGTCGTTGATTCGTATCATAAAGCAACATCGTTATCCCTGTTTTATGGGGTCTTTCCTGTCATCGGTCAAGAAGAACTGGATAGAAGATTGAAAAGTCTAGGTGTTGTCAAAGGTGATACGATCATTGTGGTTCGTAAATATCATATTGAGTTTATTAACTACTAACGAATGATGACGAAGAGCATCATGAGTTGATGCTTTTTTTATGAAATAAATCGTAAAGATTTGACATAAATCAAGTAAAATGAAACTGAAGGTTATAGGAGGGTCATAATGACAATCGCACTTGCTGGAATTGGACAAAACATTATGTTTGTCTTTGGGGGTCTCGCATTATTCTTATTTGGGATTAATTTGATGAGTGATTCACTCAAGGCTGCCGCAGGTAGTAAACTCAAATCCATTATCGAAAAATCAACCAACACACCGCTCAAAGGTATCCTTGTTGGGATTCTATTAACGGTACTTATTCAGTCATCTTCGGGTACAACAGCATTAACCATCGGCTTATTAAGAGCAGGGTTGATGACATTGCCTCAATCAGTTGGTATCATCATGGGTGCTAACATTGGGACAACCGTTACCGCATTCATTATCGGTTTACCGATTGCTAAATTCGGTTATATCTTTTTAGCAATTGGTGTCATTATGACATTTATTGGTAAAAAGAAAATTCACCATTTTGGTGGTGTATTAACTGGTTTAGGTATGCTTTTCGTAGGTCTTGATGTCATGGGGTCAGGACTAAAACCTTTAGCAAATACTGCAGAAGCTGAACAGATGTTTGCAGTGTTCTCACAAAATTGGTTCTTAGGAACGATTTTTGGTACCATATTTACCGGTGTTGTACAATCGTCATCTGCAGCAATTGGTGTTTTAGAAAAACTATATGCTCTCAATGCTGAAGGTATTGATACGATTACATTATCAGGTGCGATTCCGATTTTATTAGGAGCTAACATTGGGACAACCATTACAGCATTCTTAGCTTCATTAGGTGGTAACACAGAATCCAAGAGAGCAGCATTTGTTCACGTTTTATTTAACGTCTTAATGGCTGTTGTCTTCTTAATTATCCTTAACCCATATCGTCATTTAATCATTTGGTTTGAAGAAACATTCTTAGAAAGATATTCGATGTTATCGATTGCGTTTGCACATGCCTTCCAAAATGTGACGATGACTGTGATCTTATACTTCTTTATCAATCAAATGATCAGAGCTGCGAAATACTTTGTCAAAGACAAAGAGAAAAAGCATATTCCCGATGATATGTTTGATGAAAAACTGATTGATGAATCACCGACACTTGCTCTTGAAGTTGCCAAACGTGGCATTCTATCCATGGGAGCGGTGATTAAAGAGTACTTTGATATTGTCAGAAGTTATAGCTTTAAAGAAGATGACAAATTGGTCGAAGAGGGTTATACGTTAGAAATGATTACGGATACGTATGACATCAAACTTCATGACTATTTGATTAAAATATCGATGGCTGGTCTTGATAAGAATGACTCAGCAAAATTATCGAGAGACTTAGATACGATTAAAGACTTTGAACGTATTGGGGACCATTTAACAAACGTCTTAGAATTCTTCAAAGAACGCTATAGTGAATCACAACTCTTATCTGAAGAAGGAACAAAGGATTTAACTGAACTTTATGATGCTTTAGGTGGCATGTTAACCGATGCATTAGAAAGCTTTAAGAATCAAGATGTTGAGCTTGCTAAAAAAGTTGTTAAAACAGAAGATCTTATTGATGAGCTTGAAGAAAAATTCAGATATCGCTATATCGAACGCTTAAAGAATTTAGAAATCACCTTTGTCAGAGCAGCGAACTATCCTGATATTTTAGCTAACCTTGAACGTATCGGTGACCACTTGATGAACATCGTCAGTTCAGTTATTGAACCGATGTATGTACCACAAAGTGTGATTGTTCCTAAACCACATGAACTGGATAAAGATGTTTAAAAAATAAAAAATGAAAACAACGATAGCCATATGCTGTCGTTGTTTTTTATGAATTAAACTGTAAAAATCATCCACGCATCTTTCCTTGTGCTTTCATGATAGAGATGATAAAATAGTGGGGTATATGATATAAGAAAAGAGGTAGCCTATGTTTGTACTTAAAGCACCCTATCAACCTAAAGGGGATCAGATTAAAGCCATCGAATTGTTACAACAAAACATTGATGAAGGCAAGAAAGAACAAGTCCTTTTAGGTGCTACTGGGACAGGTAAAACCTATACGATAGCTAATATTATTCAAAAGTTACAAAAAAAGACATTAATTTTAGCACCAAATAAAACATTAGCTGGACAACTCTATGGCGAACTTAAAGCCTTTTTTCCTGATAATCGTGTTGAATATTTTATATCGTATTATGATTACTATCAACCTGAAGCCTATGTGGTATCATCAGATACCTACATTGAAAAAGATTCATCCATCAACGATGAAATCGATGAAATGCGACATGCAGCAACGTCAGCTTTACTCGATAATGATGACGTGATCGTTGTGGCATCCGTCTCATGTATCTATGGTATTGGTGATCCTGAAACTTATAAGAATGCCATGATCTTTGTTCGTACGGGAGATACCTATGGTCGTGATCGATTAATCAATAAACTCGTTGAACTTACCTACCAAAGAAATGATATCGATTTTCATCGTGGAACCTTTAGGGTTCGCGGTGATGTCATTGAGATCATCCCTGCTTATGAAAGAGCACAAGGTATTCGCATCTCATTTTTTGGTGATGAAATCGATGAGATCAAACGTTTTGATGTGTTAACTGGACAAGCTATTGAAACGGTAGCTTACATGTCCATTTTTCCAGCGACTCACTTTATGACTGATAAAGATAAATTGCAGGAATCAATTCGCCGCATCAAAAATGAACTTCAAGATCAAATCGCTCATTTTAAAAGTGAAAACTTATTACTTGAAGCACAACGTATTGAACAACGTACCAAATACGATATGGAAATGCTAGAAGAAATTGGGATGTGTAGTGGGATTGAAAACTATTCAAGACACTTATCACTTCGTGAAGCTGGAGAAACACCGGCTACACTCATTGACTTCTTTGGCGATGACTTTTTAATGATTATTGATGAATCCCATGTGACAATCCCTCAAGTTAGAGGGATGTATAACGGTGATAGATCACGTAAGATGACTTTAGTTGATTATGGGTTCCGTTTGCCATCTGCATTAGATAATCGTCCTTTACAGTTTAAGGAATTTGAAGATAAACTAGATAAAGTCATTTATCTATCTGCAACACCAGGTGCTTATGAACTGGATAAAGGCATTCCAGTTGTTGAGCAGATCATAAGACCAACGTATTTATTAGATCCAGAAATAGAAATTAGACCTACCTTAGGTCAAATGGATGATCTTTATTTTGAAATTAAAAAACGTGTAGAAGCTAAAGAAAGAGTCTTGGTAACAACACTAACGATTAGAATGTCAGAGGATTTAACCGCTTATTTTAAACAACTTGGTTTAAAAGTCGCGTATCTTCATAGTGAAATTAAAGCACTAGAACGTATCGCAATCTTAAGAGATCTCCGTTTGGGTAAATACGATTGCTTAATTGGGATAAACTTACTAAGAGAAGGTCTCGATTTACCTGAAGTATCTTTAGTTGCTATTTTGGATGCTGATAAACAAGGTTTCTTACGTAGTGAAAGAAGTTTAATTCAGACGATTGGACGAGCAGCTCGAAATGTGAATGGTAGAGTCATCATGTATGCCGATAGCATATCGGATGCGATGAACTATGCCATAAAGGAAACCAACCGAAGACGTGCTATGCAGTTAAACTTCAATCTTGAAAATAATGTTGAACCTGTAACGATTAAGAAAGATATTCGTGAAAATATCAGTATCAGAGAAGAGATTATTGAAGAAGAAAAAGATTATCAAAAACTTACACGTAAAGATCGCGACAAGATTGTTAAGGATTTAGAAAATGAGATGAAACAAGCTGCTAAAAATCTTGACTTTGAACGTGCAGCTGAATTAAGAGATCTTATCTTTGAACTTAAGGCAGATGAATAATATGACTGATGATTTTCTCATCATGAAACAATTGATCAAGGCAGACTATGAACGAAAGGTTAAAGCCTTCCGTCTTTTACCTGTTGAAGGTAAACCCATCTTTGCAGGTGATTCTATGATTGCTTATTTTAATCTGCCACGTTATGGATTTGATGGCTACATCAACATGGGTATTGCTGGCGATACCACATCAGGATTGATGAAGAGGTTGGACGCGATTGTAAGACAAAAACCGCCTTACGTGATCATCCACATTGGATCTAACGATCTTGTTTTAGACCAGCTTGTTGCGGATGAGATTGTGCAAAGAATCGAACACATCGTAGATGAGTTATCCATGACGTCACCTGTTTATGTTATCTCATTAACACCAGTTAATCCTCATGTCGATAATGTTAATCACACCTACATCGGTGGTAGGAAAAATGAAGATATTAAAACGATTAATGAACGTTTAAAATCGTTATATCAAACTAACTATATTGACGTTCACTCGTATCTACTTCAGTCAAATTCACTTCTTCATGAAGACTATACGAAAGATGGTATTCATTTAAATCATATTGGGTATCATCAATTTGCTGAAATCATCAAAAAAACATTGAACCCAACGGGATAAAATGGTATCATAAAGCCAAATAGACTGTTGGAGGGAAATACGTTGAAAATCGAGGTTATTGCAGAAAAATTAGGTTTAGCCATGGAACATGGTCTGCCCACAGGAAGTGTACAAGGCTTCCCGTATGTTATGAATATGGTCTCAATCGATACATTTATCAAAGCACCTATGGTGATCTTTACATTTGAAAAAGGTTTGACAAAAGAAGACATTAAGGCGATTAGAAAAGTGTCAGGAATGACGATGATTAGAGTTGAATCAGTCGCATTAAAATCAAATGCACTATTTGTCATAGTTAAACAGGGACTCAAATCATCTGAGAAGCATATCCAATTCTTAGAAAAACTTGCGCAAGTTTTTAAAGAACGTGGACTTCATCCACTTAATCACTGCCCATTTTGCGGAAAAGAAGATACTGACTCATTCCGTATAATCAAAGGTACACCCGTTAAACTTCATGATGAATGTGCGAAAAAATTCTATTTAGAAGTTGCAACACAGGTTGAACGCGAAGAACGTTCTAATGAGAACATGGGTAAAAGCTTAGTGTATGCAGTTCTAGGAGCTATCGTCGGGACCGTCCCAACACTGATTACAATCTTTGCATTTCAATACATGATTGCACTATTATATGCATTGATACCACTCGCTTCATTCTATGGATATAAATATGGAAATGCAGCCCGTAAGTCATGGGTTCCAGCATTCGTATCGATCATTTCACTGATCATTGTTGTTGGCATGAATTTAGGTTTATACTATACGATCGCTGTTGCAGAAAGTGTAACGTTTAGTGAAGCTTTGATGGTTGATGAATTTAAAAGAGCACTTCTTAGCGACTTAGGAACAAGCGTTCTCTTCTTAGGTATCGGAATTGCAATCGCTTGGAAAAAGATGTATTCTCAAACAACACAAGCGATTAAAAAGGATTATGAAGGTTTAAATGGTTAATCAACGATCCACAGGAAACTGTGGATTTTTCTTTGCTTTATCCTCAAGGATTATAGTGAAGTATGGTATGATAAAACATGGAGTTGATGGTTATGAATGCACAAACACATTATCAAGCAGGATTAAAAAATTATATCTTAAATACACCTAAAAAGAATATCATGGCTGCGATTGAACATTTTAGTCAAGCAGTTGCTTTAGGACATGCAGATGCCCATTATTTTTTAGGTCGTTTTTATGGATTGGGTGATGGTATCTCCATCGATTTTGCAAAGGCTAAACAACATTATGAAAAAGGACATACCCTGGGATCTTTCAAATGTGGATATGCTCTTGGACTTATGTATCATACAGGCATGGGCGTTGAAAAAGATGAGGTCTTAGCAAAAGAGTATTTTTCATCGAATTATGCAATCCTTTTATCGGAGGCACAAGCTAACGATCCCGTCAGTATGCATATTTTAGGGACCTATTACTATTATGGCTTTTCAGTACAACGTTATATCTTCCAAGCATTAACATGGTTCTTAAAAGCTTCAGAGCTAGGCTATAGCGATTCACAATATATGTTAGGTATGATCTATGAAACGATTGGACATGAAGAATCTGATCTTTCTAAAGCGACACATTACTATGAACTTGCTGCTAAGCAAGATCATCCCTATGCACTTTACACATTAGGTATTAATTCGCTTGAAGCAGAACGCTTTAAAGATGCCGTATTCTATTTAGAGAAGGCTGCAAATCAACAATATGTGTTAGCTGCATATACACTCGCGATGTATTATCATGAAAAAGAACCTCAATATCCATTAAAAGCATTTGAATGGTTTATGGTAGCAGCTAAACAAAACCATACCGAATCTGAATATTATGTAGGTTTATATTATCAAAATGCCAAAGGTGTTCCTCAAAACATTGAACAAGCGATTCAATGGTATGAAAGAGCAGCCATGAAGGAAAATAAAAACGCACTTTATCATTTAGCGATGATCTTAATCAAACAAGAACGAAAAGACTTTGTTACTGTTGCGAAACTGTTAGAAAAAGCTGCTAAATTAGACCATCCAAATGCACAATATAATTTAGCGGTTATGTATCAAAAAGGTGATGGTGTTGAACAGGATATGCAAAAAGCATTATTCTGGTATGAAAAAGCAGCAGAAGCACATTTGGCAATTGCACAATATAATTTAGGAATGATCTATTTTGAGGGTTCTATTGTAGAAAAAGATGAAGCAAAAGCTAAAGAGCTTTGGCAAAAAGCAGCAAACCAAGGATTGGAGGCTGCAGTTAAATTGATGTATTCCATCAATAACTATGAAAAACTGCAAAAATCATCGTGGCAATCTTAAAGTATGGTTATTTGAGTCTTGGACTCGTGCTTTATGTACTGTTTAATATCGCATCATATACCATGCCTACTTTTCAAGGCGATATGGCGACAAAGATTTTGTTTAGTGGGTTATCTTTCATTTTTCTCGTGTTAGATTATATCGTTATTCTTAAGACAAAATGGCTATTTAAGAAACCATTTCAATCTTTTACAACCTATACGAAAGCGATGCTCTATCTAGGCATTATCATCGCTCCACTGATCAGTTTATACTATCAATCATGATACAAAAGTGTCATGATTCTTTTTTTAGACTTAACATTTTAGATATTTTAACGTATGATAAGACTAAATAGGAATGATGAAGGAGAGGCTATATGGAAATCAAAGACATTAAAAAAGCTCATGTATACGCTGTTGGTAGATGGATGATATTTGCGATGATTGGCATCATATTTCTTCAGGTTATTGTTTATGTTGTTGCACCACCACCTGCTACAACCTATGAGATGTTTGAACTGTTTGAAGCCAAACCCTTCATGGGGTTACTCAGTTTAGACCTGCTTTATCTGATCAATAACACCTTACTCATCATGATCTATTTTTCAATCTCGTTATTCTTGTTAGCATATAAACCTTTGTTATCATTGCTTGCTCTTTTGGTAGGTGCCATTGGTATTGCGAGTTATTATGCATCGAACCCAGCTTTTGAATTTTATTTTCTGTCAAAAGGTTTTTCACTGCTGAGCACTTATGAAAAAGAAAGATTATTGACGAGTGGTGATCTATTGCTCTCAAATTACATTGGCACAGCATTTATCAGTTATTACATCTTAAATGCCATTGCACTCTATATTTATAGTGTCTCATTTTTACTGGCAAAAGATGTATCAAAATGGGTAGGCATCACGGGATTAACTGCAGCAGTCTTCATGTCCATACCATCTTCATTTGGAGATGTAGGAAAGATTTTTGCACTCATATCACTCATACCATGGCTGGTTTTCATTGTGATGGTATCAGAACTCTTTAGGAAAAAGATAAAAGCCACAAAAAAAGACGAAGTGTTAATTTCGTCTTAATCGTTTCATTATGATCGGATCTTTCCGATCTTTTTTTTATTTTTGTGCAGCTAATTTAATGATTTCAATAAAGATTTTAACTGCTTTTTCCATTTGATTGATCGATGCAAATTCCATACGACCATGGAACTGATAACCACCAGTACCAATGTTTGGGCATAAGAGACCTTCATAGGTTAAACGTGCTCCATCTGTGCCACCACGAATCGCTTTAAAGAATGGTGTCACACCAACTTTTTCAACAGCTTTTTTTGCGAGTTCAATAATATCCATACGATCTTTGATGACTTCATACATGTTGTAATAAGAATCCTTAACGTTTAACTCAACTGCGTGATAACCATAACGTTCGTTCATGAAGGTTTGAATTTTCTTGAATTCATCTTTTTGATCGTTAAATTTTTGCATGTTGTGGTTGCGTATAATGTAATGTGCGTGTGCGCGTTCTACTTCACCTTTAAGTCCTGTTAAGTGATTAAAGCCTTCATATCCTTCTGTATAAGCAGGATTTTGAAAAACAGGAAGCATCTGATGAAACTCCATCGCTAGATGAAGTGCGTTCACCATTTTCAGTTTAGCAGAACCTGGATGAATCGATTTACCTGTGAAATAGACATCAGCAGAAGCAGCATTAAAGTTTTCAAACTCAATACCACCAACCTCATCACCATCAGCTGTATACGCAAAATCAGCTTTAAACCAATCGTAATTAAAATGGTCTGCACCTTCACCGATTTCTTCATCAGGTGTAAAGCAAATATAGATATCCCCATGTTTCACATCGGTATGCTTCGTGAAATAAGTTGCTACTTCCATAATTTCTGCAACACCACATTTATCATCTGCACCTAATAATGTGTTACCATCAGTTACGATGATATCATCACCAATCACGCGAGATAGACTTGGATAATGATCAGGAGCCATTGATAGTGTTTCATTTAATTCAATCTTAGAACCATCATAGTTTTTGATAATACGTGGATTGACGTTTTCACCTGGTGCATCAGGAGATGTATCTACGTGAGCGATTAATCCAATGGCGGGTGCACCATCTATATTATTATCAATCTTTGCATAGGTGTAACCGTAATCGTCCATAAAGGCATCAAGGCCTAAAGCTTTTAACTCATCAACAAGTATACGTGATAAGTTCTTTTGTTTTTCTGTTGAGGGGTGCGTATGTGTTTCATGAGAAGACTGTGTGTCGACTTTTACATAGCGCAGGAATCGTTCAACAAGAGATTGCATGTGTATGTACCTTCTTTCCTTTTACTATATTCATTATACGACAAAAGATGTAATAATTAAAGCCAATGCTTGAAAAAATTAAACATCCAATTAATATTTTTAATTTTTTTCGCTAAAATGCTTGACTTATGTGAAAAATGCAATATAATTAAGGTATCAATTAAAAAAATTAATGAAGGTGAGTGAAAAATGACAAAAGATGAAGT
>CAZETB010000008.1:0-43236 GCA_964514865.1 uncultured Mariniplasma sp.
TCACCGCTACACTGACCATGGAGGTGACGATTTCTTATGCGTAAATATGATATTTTTGGTAAACGCATTAGCCAAGTTAAATTTATATATCTTCTTGTTGTTGTCTTTCTATTAGGAATCGCAGGCTATTTTGGCGTGATCAATCTTCAAGAAAATCGTCTTTATGAACTGGAACAACAAGAAAAACAAATTCAACGTCAAATCGATTTATTACTTCAAGTTGAAGAACCTGTTTTCTATGAGTCTATTGACGAATTACTACCTTTCTTACCACAAAGTTTTGATCAATATGTCGTTAATAATGAGTTAACAGGAGTTTTAAATGAGTCAAGTTTTGTTGATGTGATCGATTATAACATCGTCTATACCTCAAACACCTCCTCACCTTTCAGTGAACAACTTCCTGCAACGATGAAGTATGTGCGAATCTCGATTAAATTAAATGTTACAGAACCTCTTAAACTGCTTGATTACATTGATAACCTACTCGATCTAAACAGAATGTACTATATACAAACATTTAATGTGTCATACACCACAGATGGTGCACTTGCACAAGTGGTGATCTACACATTTTATAATCAAATTGATTAAATCATCACGATGTGGGGCTTCGGCCCCTTTTTTTGTCTTCAAACGTTTACCTCAATGTTTTATCTTATATGTTATAATATACGTTAGGAGGATAGGCATAGATGGATGTTTTTTTAACCTTAGGTCCGATTCGTTTCGATCTATCAACATTGATTAGCTTTTTATTAGGTATAAGCTTCGGTTTTTTAATGTTGGCTTTAATCTATCTTTACGCAGTTCTCAGAAGTATGAACAAGGGACTTAAGCTTCGTCAAACCGATGAACAAGATATTGATGAAGAAGAAATTAAATGGTTAATCCAAGATGCGATTAAACTATTCAAGGATAAAGATGCAAGAGAAGCTGCAGGTTTTGGTAAACATTTATTAGAAGTTAATCGTGAATTATCTGTCGATATCGCGAAAAAATTCTATCCCAAATCTAAATATCCCTACCTCGAACTAACAGTTGATGAGACTTTGATGCTTAATCACTATATCACAGACCGGTTTCAAGAACTGATGACATCTTCTAAAATATTAAAATTAACACGAGGATGGACATTAGCAAAAATTGTTGAAATGAATGAAGTGAAATCCAAAGTTGAAAATAATCCGATTGTTAAAACAGTAAAAAAATATTCAGGTGTCACGAAAGCAGCAGGTGCTGTGATCAACGCAGTCAATCCTGTGTACTGGTTTAGACGCTTTACCAAAGAGGTTGCATTAAAAATTATTAGCATTCAAATTGGTATTGCTTTAATCAAGATTACCGGTGAAGAAACATATAAAATCTACTCTAAGAAAGTCTTTAATGAAGAAAAGACGATTGATATGAGTGTTGATGATATCTATAAAGAAATTCAAAATGTCGCAGAACAAGGGGATGAGTAACGATGCGAAAAGGAAAAGAACAGCTCGAACTTAATCTTGCAAAACAACCTTTTATCATTCCTCAATTTGTTAAACTAGAAGGCATTAGAGGAAAATTGAAGTACGAAAAAGATCGGTTCGTTTCACCGATTTTTGGACGTAGTGTTAAAGATGTTGTTACTGTACCATTCACAATCAAAGATACGGGTGATACGACACGTCGATTTGACGCGTTTAGAACTAAACCGAAGCTATCTGAAGAAGAAGCAATAAAAAAGCATGGTAATAAATACTATGAATTCACAAATATCGTCTCGATGAAAACACGAGAAGATTATTTTGGTCCATCTAGTTATGAACCAAGTCAGGATCAAGATACTGAGAAAAAACCAGACAAGAAAGTGTTTAAGCCAATTGCTAAATCAGTTAAAGAAATTCATCATGAAGATCCAATGCCCTTTAAGGTTCAACCTGAACCTAAACGGACAGTAGCTTATGTGCCACCCGTGATGGAAGAAAAGAAAGTAGAAAGCGAACCTCGCTTTGAAACATATCGTAGAAAAGAGGTTGAAAAACCCATCGTAACATCTGATTTTGGTTCAACATATCAACCAGAACCTCAAGATGATGATATGCCTTACAGTCAACCAAGATTTCAACCAGAACGTCAAAAAACATATCTTTATCCACCGGTTACACTTTTCTCAAAGAAACAGCGCGATTTAGATGAAAAGCCTGCATGGTTGCTCGATCAAATCGATGTCATTAATTCAACACTTAACCAGTTTGGTGTTGAAGGTGAAGTATCAGGTTCTAAAAAAGGTCCTACTGTAACCCGCTATGAAATTGCACTTGAACCAGGTGTAAACGTTAAGCGTGTCACCTCGATTCAAGAAAACTTAATGATGAATTTAGCTTCAAAGTCTATTCGTATTGAAGCGCCAATCCCCGGAAAACCATATGTAGGTATCGAAGTGCCTAACGTTAAAACAGAAATTGTAGCATTTGGTAATGTCGTTGATACGAAAGATTTTATGGATGACCATGATCATCCATTAAAGGTGGCATTAGGTGTTGATATCGATGGCGAAAATATTTATGTCGATATTCAAGCGATGCCACACGGTTTAATTGCTGGTGCGACAAACTCTGGTAAATCCGTCTGCGTCAATACCGTTTTAGTGAGTTTATTAATCAAAAACTCACCTGAAGACCTAAAATTGATTTTAATCGATCCTAAAATGGTTGAATTAACACCATACAATGGTTTACCACATTTAGTAACTCCTGTTATCACAGATGTCAAGATGGCTGCAGCAGCACTCAATTGGGCAGTCAATGAAATGGAAAAAAGATATCAACTATTTGCAGGTAGTCGCTCACGTGACATTAAGACATTTAATGACAATGTGAGACGTGGCTTAGTTGAACATTCAAAAATGCCTTACATCGTGATCGTTATCGATGAGTTAGCTGACCTCATGATGGTTGCACCTCATGATGTTGAAGATTCGATTCAGCGTTTGACTCAAAAAGCAAGAGCTGCAGGTATCCATTTATTGGTTGCGACACAACGTCCTACAACCGATGTTGTTAAGGGTACAATCAAGTCCAACATACCAGCAAGAATTGCATTTAAAGTATCGTCATTTGTTGATTCTACGACCATCTTAGATGGTGCAGGCGCTGAAACATTATTAGGAAAAGGCGATATGCTATTAAAACGTGCGGATCGTACGCATCGTCTGCAAGGTGCTTTCATACCTGATGATGAAATTTATGCAGTCACTGATTTTATTCGTAAACAATCAGAACCTGATTATATCTTTGAACATGATGCCTTAAAACAACAATTAAAGAATAAGCAAATTATCACAGATGATTTATTCAGTGATGTTGCACGTTTTGTTGTTTCAACGGGTAGTTCATCAATCAACACCATTCAAAAAGAATTTGAAATTGGGTTTAACCGTGCACAACGATTATTTGAAATGATGGAAGAATTTGAAATTGTTTCTAAAGGACAAGGCACAAAAGCAAGAGAAGTTCTCGTCACACCAAGTGAACTAGAAGACATCTTAGCAGATTTAGTATAAGTAAAGGATGGTTAACATGACCGTAAAGAAAGCTTATCAAACCTTATTCATCACCGTTGTCTTTATGATGTTAGCCATCATTTTTTATGCACTTCGGGTTTCTAAATTAACATTATCTTGGGCAATGTCTGGATTTGCATTTGCCATGATCGTATCCATTTTAACGGTTGTGATGTCAATCAGAGAAACCAAACACTCACGTGAAGTGAGTGAAGGTTTCTGGGCAAAACAACGTTTTGAAATCTTAGATTGGTTAACGTTCTTAAGTGTCTCTTTAATGGGAATCTTCTTGGTATTCATGTTTATCATTTTGCCATCAGTTGTGAAATACTCATCGATGTCACCAACACTTCATGAAGGAGACCGTGTGGTGATTTATCATTTTCAGTATGAACCTAAAAGGAATGATATCGTGATTGTTAAAATCGATGAAGAGACCTATTATATCAAACGTGTTCAAGCACTTCCTGGTGATACCATCCGTTTCTATGAAGACGGTTTGGGAAGTTATACCATTCAGATTAATGGCGAGTTCCCACAGTCTCCTGAAGATATCTTTTATAAAACCGATGAAGCAGGCAAAAATCGGATGGAAGATATGATGGATGGCGAAGTACTAAAAGAAGGATATTACTTGGTGTTTGGCGATAATGCAAACAATTCTATTGATTCGAGATCATCAGATATCGGTCCAGTACATGAGGACCAAATTGTTGGGAAAGCCATCTTTAGACTATGGCCTTTTGGAGGTCTATCATGATGACAGAAAAACAAATCCAGTGGTTTCCTGGACATATGTTCAAATCGCTTCGTGAGATTAAAGAAAAGATTAAACTTATGGATTTAGTCTTTGTCCTTTTGGACGCAAGACTACCTTTTTCATCGATGAACCCTGAACTTCATAAAATCATAAGTCATAAACCCATGTTACTTTTATTTAATAAAATGGATTTAGCAGACGATCAAATAACGAATCAGTTTATGAGATCTTATCAACAAGAAGGTTATTTTACACTTAAGATTGATGCTGCTAGTGGAAAAAACGTGAATAAAATTAAACCAATGGCGATGACGATCTTAAAAGAAAAATTAGATCGAGAAAAAGCTAAAGGTTTAAAAATGAGACCTTTACGCTGCATGATCTTAGGTATACCAAACGTAGGTAAATCAACATTAATTAATAAGTTATCCAAATCATCAGCAACCAAAACTGCGAACACACCCGGTGTCACCAAGACACAGCAATGGATTAAATTGGGTGATGATTTTGAATTATTGGATACACCAGGCGTTTTATGGCCAAAATTCAATGATCCTAAAGTGGGTTATCATTTAGCCATCACAGGTGCTATCAAAGATAAAATATTACCTGAAGATGATGTCGTATCCTATGCTCTAAATTATTTAAAAACAAACTATCCTAAAAAATTAGAAGAGCGTTATGGCATTACAGATAACATGGATTTTCTAACGATGCTACATACGATTGGAACCCTGAGGGGTTGTTTACTAAAAGGTGGCGAGTTTGATTATCCACGGATTTATCACATCGTATTATCAGACATTAGAAATAACCATTTAGGAGGGCTTTCGTTTGACAGACCCTAAGATGTATGAATTTGAAGAAAGACTTTATGAGCAAGGTATCACATATGTTGCAGGCGTTGATGAAGCTGGAAGAGGACCTTTAGCAGGACCTGTGGTTGCTGCTGCTGTCATCTTAAAGAAAGGTGCAACCTTCACCTATGTCAATGATTCAAAACAGTTGACTGAAAAAGAAAGAGAATTAGCATTAGTTGAAATCAAAGAAAATGCTGTTGCTATTGGTATCGGAATGTCATCGGTTCAAGAGATTGATTTGATCAATATCTATCGTGCAAGCAGACAAGCCATGCTATCAGCAATTGCGCAGCTTAAAGTGAAACCAGAATTCATCTTGAGTGATGCGATGCCCATGGAAATTGATATACCCATGGAATCCATCATTAAAGGCGACGCTAAATCTGTCTCAATTGCTGCAGCTTCCATCATTGCTAAAACGACACGTGATGCGTACATGGTTGAAATGGATAAGCTCTTTCCATCTTATGGATTTGCGAAACATAAAGGCTATCCTACCAAGGAACATGTCGAAGCGATTAAAACGTTTGGGATATTACCGATTCACAGAAAGACCTATGAGCCGATTAAATCGATGTTAAAGAAAGATTTATTTAATTATGATGAATAAGGGATGATTCCCTTTTTCTTTTTGTTTATATATATAGAAAGTAAAACTATGGGATTTTATGTAAGATAAGATGATGGAAAAAAGATATATATTAAAGAAATATATATGTGAACAACCAAATAACTTTATACTTGACAATTGATTTGTTTACACTATAATTGATATGGAAATGGAAGTGAATGGCCTTGAGTAAAAAACTCATTATTGTGGAATCGCCATCTAAATCAAAAACAATCGCAAGTTACGTCGGCGACGATGTACTTGTTTTATCATCGAAAGGACACGTCAGAGATTTATCAACATCAGGTGTTGATGGACTCGGACTTGATATACATGATCATTTTAAACCAAAGTATGTTGTGATTAAAGGCAAACAAGCTCTCGTTAAAGAATTAGTATCTAAAGCCAAGGGAAGAGATGTCTTAATAGCAACCGACCCGGATAGAGAAGGAGAAGCTATCGGTTGGCATTTAGCAGAACTGTTAAAACTTGATCCAGCATCAGCTAATCGTATCGTGTTTAGAGAAATTACGAAACCTGCCATCTTAGAAGCTTTAAATCATCCACGTCCTATTGATCAACATCTTGTTTACTCACAGGAAGCTAGACGTATTCTAGATCGCATCATTGGTTTTAAGCTCTCAAAACTGTTGCAAAATAAGATCAAGTCTAAATCTGCAGGTCGTGTACAATCGGTTGCACTCAAGCTGATCGTTGATCTCGAAAAAGAAATTGAAGCCTTTATTCCAGAAACGTATTATGAAATTGAAGCTCATTTTCCTCATTTTGTTGCAGATTATCAAATTCCTGAAAAGAAAAGATTATCTCAAGAAGAAGCAGAAAAAATCGTTTCTGAATCAACTAATCCTTTCACAGTTAAAGATATTCAGACCAGAGAATCAAAAAGACAACCAAAACCACCATTTATTACATCAACCCTTCAACAGGATGCATCAAGTAACTTAAGTATGAGTGCATCTCGTACGATGATGGTTGCTCAAGCACTTTATGAAGGTAAGGAAATTCATGGTGAACTCATCGGTTTAATCACCTACATGAGAACGGACTCAAACCGCTTAGCAGAGCCCTTCATCAATGAAGCTAAACAACATATTTCAACCTATTATGGTGAAAAATATTTAGGTAAATATAGCGTCTCAACGAAAGCTAATGCACAGGATGCCCATGAAGCGATTAGACCAACATCGCTTTCAAGAACACCTGAATCATTAGAACCTTATTTATCAAAAGATGAGTTAAAACTCTATAAACGTATTTATCATAGAGCACTAGCATCCCTCATGGCTCCAGCCATCTTTGATATCACAAAAGTCACGTTGTCATCACATGATCATATCTATACAGTTGAAGGTAGCGTCCTACGTTTTGATGGTCATACCAAAGTGTTCCAAGATGCAAAATCAAAAGATAAAATTCTACCTAAGTTTGAACTCAATCAAGAACTCAACACCAAAGATGTAATCGCGATTGAAAAGGTAACAACACCACCTACACGCTATTCAGAAGCTACCTTAATTAAAGAATTAGAAGCTAAAGGTATCGGTAGACCATCAACCTACGCACAAATCATACAAACATTAAAGAACCGTGATTATGTCAATGTTGAAGATAAACGGTTTATCCCAACCAAACAAGGTAGACTCACCACAGAACAACTTGATCTCTTCTTTGATAAGATCATTAATGTTGAATACACATCACGGATGGAAACTGTCTTAGATGAAATTGCAGAAGGTAAGCAAAAAGGATCCCACCTCATCTCTCGGTTCTATAACAGCTTTATCCCTATGGTTGAAGTTGCAGAAAAAGATATGAAAAAAATAGGTCCTAAAGAAACTGGTGAACTTTGTCCAGTCTGTGGTAAACCTTTAGTCATTCGTAAATCACGCTATGGTGAATTTACGGCATGCTCAGGTTTCCCTTCATGCAAATACATTAAAAAAGATTAACTTTACAAATAGATTAAGTAATGATATGATATTCTTGCATCCTAAAAAATAGGATGTTACTTATCCCCTAAAAAGGTGTGCCAAGCACACAAATCCCCTAACGATTCCCCTTCTTCTTGGAGGGGAATCACATTTGATAGCAACTTAATTCAGGTGTGATATAATAAAGGGTGAACGATGAATAAAAGGAAAGGATATCCATGAAAACATTCAAAGGAAAACCAATCACATTGCTGGGAGAAACTAAAAAGATCGGTGATATCGCACCGGACTTCCATGCACTCAATACAAAAAGTGAATTAAAGAGTTTAAAAGACTACAAGTCAAGATACATTATCTTAAACGTTGTGCCATCACTTGATACAACGGTTTGTGACTTGCAAGCAAGAACAGTTAACAGTGAACTCGCAGAAAGAGAAGATGTTACAGTATTAACCATTAGTAACGACCTACCTTTTGCTCAAGCGCGTTGGTGCGGTAATGCAGGATTACAAAATGTTATCACATTATCAGATCATATCGACTTAGATTTCGCAAACAAGTATGGTACATTAATTAAAGAATTAAGACTACAAGCTCGTTCGGTATTTGTCTTAGATGAAAACAGAAGAATCGTTTATCTCGAATACGTTGATGAGATGAGCCAACACCTACAGTTTGATGAATTGATCAGTTTTGTTAAAAAATTACCGAAAGAATAACTTTCGGTTTTCTTTTTAATCGTGGTATAATATCACAGGATTAGGAGTGAGATTTTGGGATTATTTCAAAAACTATTTTCTAAAAAGCCTAAAAATGAACGCTATCAATTAGGTCTTCATAAAACCAAAGAAAATTTCGGTAATTTAAAACAAGTTCTTGCTCGTTCATCAGTGATTGATGACGCGCTTTTTGATACGCTTGAAGAACTCTTTATTCAAGCAGATATCGGTGTTGATACTGTGATTTACTTCATTGATGAACTCAGAAAAGAAGTTGATCATAAACATATCTCAGATCCCAATGATTTAGCTGAAATCATTGTTGATAAAATGTTTGAAATCTATTTGCAAGGTGAACTCGTTTCAACTGACCTTCGTTATGATGAAGGTGAGATGAATGTGTACTTGTTTGTAGGTGTCAATGGTGTCGGCAAGACCACCACGATCGGTAAATTAGCTAAACAACTTAAAGATGAAGGTAAAAAAGTGATGTTAGTCGCTGGTGATACCTTTAGAGCTGGGGCAATTGATCAACTGATCGAATGGGGAAGACGTTCCAATACACCTGTATTTCATAAACCTGCAGGTTCTGATCCATCATCTGTCATTTATGATGCATTAGAGGTTGCTAAAAAAGAAAAAGTCGATGTGGTTTTATGCGATACAGCAGGTAGACTACAAACCAAAGTTAACTTAATGAATGAACTATCCAAAATGAAACGTGTCATTCAAAAATCACTACCGAATGCACCGCAAGAAACACTTTTAGTCATTGATGCTACAACCGGCCAAAACGGCATGCGCCAAGCAGAAGTCTTCAATGAAGCAACCGATGTATCAGGCATCGTACTAACCAAATTAGATGGTACAGCCAAAGGCGGTATTGTCTTAGCGATTAGACATATGTATCATCTACCGATTAAATATATTGGCTTAGGTGAAAAGATTGATGATCTCGTTCAATTTGATATTGAACAATATATTTACGGATTATTTAGAGATTTCTTTTAAGGTGAGTTATGGAATCATTTGAGAAAAAAGCATGGATGAATCAACTCTTTGATTTATACGGCCAACTATTAACTGAAAAACAAAGAAGCTACTTTATGCTCTATTACTTTGAAGATTATTCACTTCAGGAGATTGCTGAAGTTTTTGAAGTGAGCAGAAATGCAGTCTTTGATCATTTGAAGAAGGCTGAAGAACATTTAATCTCTTATGAAGACACCTTGAAATTACATGCTAAAAAAGAAAAACGGGCATCACTTCTTGATTCTATAGAAAATAAAGATAATCAAGAGATCATTGATGCACTCAGAAAGTTGGATGAATAATGGCTGAAAATTCTCTATCCTCACGCTTACAAATGGCGATGCGCCGTCTAACAGGCAGAGGTTACTTAACAGAAAATGATATCGATGACATGATGCGCGAAGTGCGTCTTTCTTTGCTTGAAGCCGATGTCAACTTCAAAGTTGTCAAATCATTTATCGCCAACATTAAAGAAAAAGCAGTTGGTGAAAAAATACTTAAAGGACTGAATCCAGGTCAACAAGTCGTTAAAATCGTTCATGATGAATTAAAGCGTGTCATGGGTGAAGATGCTGAAGGCATCAGTTATAACCTATCAGGCATGACAACCATTATGACCATGGGTTTACAAGGTTCTGGTAAAACGACAGCTATTGGTAAACTAGCGGTTTATATTAGAAAAAATGAAAAGAAAAATGTGTTATTAATCGCAGCAGACGTGTACCGTCCTGCAGCGATTGAACAACTTCAAACCATTGGTAAACAAATTGGTGTTGAAGTGTTTGAAAAAGGTTTAATTGATGCGAGAGACATCGTTAAACAAGGTTTAGCGTACGCCAAAGAAAAGAAATTTGATGTTGTCATCATCGATACTGCGGGTCGTCTTCACATCGATGAAAAGATGATGCAGGAACTCATCGATGTCAAAGCGATAGCAAAACCTAATGAAATCCTTTTAACGGTTGATGCGATGACCGGTCAAGATGCTGCAAATATCTGTAAATCATTCCATGATCAACTCCAAGCAACCGGTGCTATTCTAACTAAATTAGATGGTGACACCCGTGGTGGTGCTGCATTATCCATCAAGGAAGTATCTGGTATTCCCATTAAGTTTGCCTCTTCAGGTGAAAAAATGGATGCATTTGAGGTTTTCCATCCAGAGCGTATGGCGTCTCGTATTTTGGGAATGGGTGACGTTTTAACACTGATTGAAAAAGCAACCGATGCGATTGATGAAGACGAAGCAAAGAACATGATGGAAAAACTCATGAGCGATTCGTTTAATTATAATGACTTAATGAAACAGTTTAAAATGATTAAACGTATGGGTAGTTTGTCTAAGATTCTAGGTTTCTTACCAGGAGCTGGACAGATGAAACAAGCGATGAATCAAGTTGATGATAAGCAATTTGATAAGATGTCTTCACTCATTTCATCCATGACAGAAGAAGAGCGTAAAGATCCTAAACTGATCGATAGTTCCTCAAGACGTAGAGAACGTATCGCCAAAGGTTCAGGTATGAGTGTTGCTGATCTCAATCGTTTGAGACAAGCACTTGATGCACAAAAGAAAATGATGAAACAAATGATGAACATGGATGAACGACAACTGGAGAGTTTACAAAAGAACCCATCGAAGTTAATGGCTAATCAAAAGGTTAAAAAAGGTAAAGGAAAAGGTAAGGGTCAATTTCGGGTGAGATGACCCTTTTTTTCTCCACAAAGATTGTGGAAAAGTTTGAAAAAATGAGGATGTATAATAAAAGAAAAGGGGAGTATGACATGAAGAGATTGGTACTCATCGACGGTAATTCAATTTTGTTTCGCGCATATTATGCAACAGCATACCCTGGAGCGAAATTGATGCAGACCGCATCGGGCATTTATACAAATGCTGTTTTTGCTTTTGTAGGGATGTTCGAAAAAATCATCACTGATGAAGTGACTGATTGCTTGGTTGCTTTTGACACGAAAGAACCAACCAAAAGACACTTGAGTTACGAAGGCTATAAAGCAGGACGTGTTAAGATGCCTGAAGAACTCGCACAACAAATTCCATTAATCAATGAATATATCACATTATCCGGTGTTAAAGCCTATTCAAAAGCAGGTTATGAAGCGGATGATATTATTGGTACACTTGCTAAACGAGCTGCTCAAGAGGGCGTTTTTGTTGATATTTTTTCATCTGACAGAGACCTTTTACAACTCGTTGATGACCATATCACAGTTAACCTATTAAAAAAAGGGATGACTGAAGTCGCTAAATTCACACCGGAATCACTGAAAGAAGCCTACGGATTAACCCACGAGCAAATGATTGATTTAAAAGCACTAATGGGTGATCCATCTGATAATATTCCTGGTGTTCCTGGTGTTGGTGAAAAAACAGCGGTTAAGCTTCTACAAGAACATCAAACCTTAGAAAAGATTCTTGAAATTAAAGATGATATCAAAGGTAAACTTGGCGAAAATATTAGAAATAACGAACATCTTGCTATTATGAGTAAAGACTTAGTGACCATTGATACCGATGGTGACATCGATTTAACCATTCATGATCTTAAAAAAGAAAGCGTGAAGACACAAGAACTTATGTCTTTTTTCCAATCTCTAGATCTTCATGTGTTTGTTAAAAAAATGGAAACTAAAGAAGTTGTTAAAGAGGATTGGACGTATCAGGTTGTTACAGATGAAAAGATGTTAGAAAACATTCTTTCCTCTGATATGGCGATGCATGTCGAACTATCTGATTATAACTATCATAAAGCAGATTTATGGGGTATTGGTTTAGCGAAAGATAAATCATATTATTTCATTGACCCTGAAACAGCACTCAATTCAAACGTATTCAAAAACTATTTAAGTAATTCAAAAATGAACAAATGGGTCTATGATTTTAAAGCCATCAAAGTTTTCTTGCTCTGGCATGGTTTAGACATTCAAGGTGTCACATTTGATCTTTTGTTATCCAGTTATCTCATCAACTCTCATCTTGGTAAAGAAGAGTTCAAACGAGTTGTATCAGCGTTTAACTATGAAGATATCTTATATGATGATGTTGTTTATGGTAAGGGAGCTAAAAAAGGCTTACCTGAAAAAGAGATTTACGCACATCATATTGTCTCTAAAGCAAAAGCCATTTATGAGCTTAAAGCATCTCAACTTAAGACCTTAGAAGAACAACAACAGTTAGAACTACTAAACGATCTTGAAATCCCATTATCAGAAGTGCTTGCAGAAATGGAATATCAGGGACTTTATGTTGATCAAGAGGAACTTGATCGACAAGCTAAAGACTTAAAAGAAAGAATTCAAAAAATTGAAGAAGAGATTATTGATTTAGCGGGTGAAAACTTTAACATCGGGTCACCTAAGCAACTCGGTGAAATCTTATTTGATAAACTCAACTTACCCAATGGTAAAAAAACAAAAACAGGCTATTCAACGTCTGCAGAAGTTTTAAATGAACTTAAAAAGTATCATCCCATTATTGAAAAGATTTTAGACTATCGTCAATTAACTAAGTTATTCTCTACCTATATTGAAGGATTAAAAGCAAATCTATTTGATGACGGTAAAGTTCATACCATCTATATGCAAGCTTTAACGACAACAGGTAGACTTTCTTCACTCGATCCTAATCTACAAAATATCCCCATTCGTACTGAAGAAGGAAGAAAGATTAGAAAGATTTTCATTCCACAACAAGGTCATGTCTTTATTGGAGCTGACTATTCACAAATTGAACTGAGAGTCTTAGCATCTATGGCTTCCGTGCAAGCCTTAATTGATGCCTTCAATCAAGATTTAGATATTCATACAAAGACTGCACAAGATGTATTCCACGTGGAAGAGGTTACCTCTGATCAACGCCGTGCAGCTAAAGCCGTCAACTTTGGTATTATTTATGGTATTGGTGCTTGGAGTTTATCTGAAGATATCAAAGTAACACCGAAAGAAGCACAAGCATTCATCGATCGTTACCTAGCGATTTATCCAGAGATTAAAACCTATATGGAAGATATTGTGATCTTCGCGAAACAACATGAGTATGTCGAAACATTGATGCACCGAAGAAGATACATTCCTGAACTTAAATCACCTGTCTTCACACAGCGTGCATTTGGTGAAAGAACTGCGCTAAACGCACCTATTCAGGGTAGTGCAGCAGATATCTTAAAGAAAGCGATGGTTGATCTATATCACTATCTAAAAGACAACAAAAAGAAATCACGCATTCTACTCCAGGTACACGATGAACTCATCTTAGAAGTACCTGAAGATGAAGTTGAAGAAATGAAAGAAATTGTTCCCAAAATGATGGGAGATGCGATCAAACTGAAAGTTGAACTCAAGACCTCATGTGATGTCGGTTCAACATGGTATGATCTCAAATAGGAGTTATATGCCAGAATTACCTGAAGTAGAAACTGTTAGAAGAACACTTGAACGTCTCATTGTCGGTGAAACGATTGAAAAAATAGATACCATCTATCCCCCAATTGTTCAAATGGATGCAAGTGAGTTTAAACAAGCAGTTCAAGGACAAACCATCCAAGCTATCCATCGTATGGGTAAATATCTCATCTTTCTACTAGATCAACATGCCTTAGTCATTCATTTACGTATGGAAGGAAGATTCTATCTATATGGTCAAGACCATATCGCAACAAAACATGAACATATCATCTTTCATTTATCATCAGGTAAACAACTGATATATCATGATGTGAGAAAGTTTGGTACGATGGATCTTTTGACAATCACGAACTATCATCAAGAAGAACCCCTATGTCGTTTAGGAAAAGAACCCCAAGATATCATCTTTGAAGACTTTTATCAAACCATCAAAAAAAGACAAACCGAGATTAAAGCTATCTTACTTGATCAACATGTGATCAGTGGTTTAGGCAATATCTATGTCGATGAAACACTGTTTAGATCAAAGATACATCCGACACGAAAAGGAACTTCCATCAAAAAAGAAGAAGCACATCGCATCTTAGAATCTGCTAAATGGGTTTTAGGTGAAGCGATTAAACAAGGTGGCACAACCATTAGAACCTTTAGGGTCATGGAAGGTGTACACGGAAGATTTCAACATGAACTGGCTGTCCATACCAAAGTTGGCCAACCCTGTCCGATATGTGGCACACCTATTCAAAAAATCAAAGTCAAGGGACGTGGAACGTATGTCTGTCCAACCTGTCAAAGATAAACCACTCATCATCGGTTTAACCGGTGGCATTGCCAGTGGTAAAACAACTGCATCACGCATCTTTAAAGCATGTCATATTCCCATCATCGATTCTGATCACATCGTTAAAGAACTTTGGGCACATGATGTATCGATGCGACAAGAGATTGAAGATGCATTTGGATATACCATGGATGAATCTGGCATCAAGCGTTTAACCCAAGAGATCTTTTCTAAAGATGATAAACGAAAAGTATTAAATAGAATCATTCATCCCAGAGTCTTTAAGCGCATTGAAGATTTAAAAGAAGGTTTATATCATGAACCGATCATTATGATTGATATGCCACTTCTCATTGAAGTGGGTTATCAAAAAGAAGTCGACATCACGGTTTTGGTTTATGTCGACCAACAAACACAATTAAAACGCTTAATTGCTCGTGATCATTTAAGTGAAAACGATGCGTACATGCGTATCAACAGTCAAATGTCATTGGAGGAAAAGAAAGCTCATGCTGATGTGATCTTAGATAACAGATCAGATACACAGCACCTTGAAAAGCAGATCATAAGCTTTCTGAACAGTATAAAACATGAAGAATAGTAGCTTATTTCAAATTCAATCACAAACCGATTTATCAGCAGCTGACTTCAAAGTCTTAGCGCTTTTATATCAACCTCTTATGGGATTAGAAGCACATGCACTTTATACGACGCTCTATCAATTGGTCAATAAAACTGGACGGTATAGTTATACGCATACCGAACTTTTTGATCTTTTGAATTTGAAACAAGCAGACTTTCTTAAAATGAGATACAAACTAGAAGCGTTAAACCTTTTGGTAACCTATCAAAAAGAAGATGAATACATCTATCAGATGAAAGCTCCCTTAACTGCTAAAAGCTTTTTAGTGGATACCATCTTTGGATCGTATTTACAATCTGAGATTGGTGAGAAAAATGTCAATTTACTTACCAGTATCTTCAAGATTGACTTGATGCCAACCGATGGCTATGATAACATCACGAAATCATTTGATGAACTCTATGAGTTTAAGAGCTTAAACCTTTTATCTGTTGACCATCCTCTTCAAGGAAGAACATCCAATGGTGGATCACATCTCAATTATCAGTTCAATTACTCATCATTCATTGAACATTTACCTGAACGACTCAAGACGTCTCAAGTCTTAACAGAGAAGTTTAAAGACCAAATCAATAAAATTGCCTTTGTATATCAGTATGATGTGAGCGACATGGTACAAATCTATGAACAAGCTTCTAAATCCAACCGTATGATCACATTTGCTCAACTTAACTTAAAAGCGAAACAACACTATGAAGAAAAGCATCAGCTCTTAACCGTTAAGAAGAAAGAATCATCACCAACCATGATTGATCAAGTCGCACCACAAGTCATCATTCAAAAATATGCTAAAACCGATCAACAGGGCTTAGCGCTACAGACAGCAACCCAGCTCTTAGAGCGAAATGCTGTTGAACCAGGTATTATCAACGTCATCTTAATGCTTGTCTTAAAACATAAGGATGGTGTACTACCCAATATCAATTACATGGAAAAGGTATTACATGATTGGCTGAATAAAGGTGTTCAAACAACAGAGGATGCGATTAAGCATTCATCAAGTTTAGAAACACAGTATGAAACTAGAAAGAAAACAGAACGCGTCAGCGTTAAAGAGCCCGACTGGATGGATGAATACATTCAAGAGCTTGCTAAAATGGAGGGATAACCCATGACATTTGAAGAAATGAGAAAAGTTGTCTTAACCGATCCTGAAACAAAGAACCTAAAAATCTCCGATGTTGATCTCTACAAGGTTTATATTTACCTACAAGATCGTGATCAAAACATTAAGGATGGCTACAAGCCTGTCCTCAAGACAGACCCTTACATTGAAATTGTTTATGAACCGACCAAAGAAAAAGAAGTTGAACTCAAGCGTCAAAAGATTCGTAAGCACTTAAAGTTTTATGATAGTGAAATCTATATTCAGGATGCATCTTTATCACGCTTTGAAGTCTTTAATGATGAAAGAGAAAAAGCGTATAGACTAGCACAAGAATTTATCGATAACTATCGTAGAGATCACTATATGAAAGGCTTATACATCTACGGGAAATACGCAACCGGTAAAAGTTATTTACTTTCAGCGATTGCTCAAGGCTTAGCTGAAAAGAATATCACTGTTCTCTTCGTATACATGCCTGATCTTGTCAGATCGATCAGACAAGGTATGAATGAAGGTAATATGGAAGAAAGAATCAATCAACTCAAACAAGCAGATGTTCTCATGATGGATGATGTGGGTGGTGAAAACATGACACCATGGTTTAGAGATGAAGTTTTAGTTCCCATTGTACAATACCGTTTATCAGCGAAGTTACCTGTCTTTATGTCATCAAATTATGAGTATGTAGGTCTTGTTGATGTGATGACTGTCACAAAGGATGAAACCAACCGTGTGAAGGCAGCTCGCCTCATTCAACGCATCAAAGATTTGATGACTTATGTGAAATTAACGTCTGATCAATACCCTGAACGATAGGACTTGCAAAACCATTGTTTAGTGATATAATGATTGTAGAACGATGAAGAGGACATGATGATGTCACTTAAAAGCGACGCAGGACGGTGAAAGCTGCGAACGACTAGTTACTCCCTCAGAGTTGGCCTCGAAAGATGTGCCCGGTTCGCCCCGTTAACGGTAGGATAAGTGCTAGCTATGCTAGAACTAAGGTGGTACCACGCAAACATAAGCGCCCTTAGCCATAAGGGTGTTTTTTTATTTTCAATCATAAAAGGAGTGAAAGATATGATTCAATTAACGTTTCCAGATGGAAGTATCAAAGAATTTAACAAAGGAATTAGTGCATTCAGTGTAGCTGAAAGCATCTCAAGTGGCTTAGCTAAAAAAGCGATTGCTGCTGTATTTAACAAACAGTACATTGAGCTATCAAGAACATTAGAAGAAGATGGTTTGATCGAAATATTAACTGAAAAAGATCCACGCATCTTGAATGTCATCAACCATAGTACAGCTCACCTCATGGCTCAAGCGATTAAGCGTCTTTATCCAAACGCTTGTTTTGGTGTGGGTCCAGCCATTGATGAAGGTTTTTATTATGATGTTGATTTCGGTGATGTCAAAGTTACTGATGAAGATTTAGTCAAGATTGAAAAGGTGATGGCTGAACTAGCCCAAGAGGACTTTTCGATTGTTAGAAAAGAAGTTTCTTATGAAGAAGCTAAGCAAATATTTGCGCATGATCCATATAAACTTGAACTGATTGAAGAGTTTAAAAACGATGGGCTAACGGTTTATAGTCAAGGTGAATTTACTGATTTATGCCGTGGTGGTCACGTACCATCAACCAAGATGTTAAAGCACTTTAAACTTCTTAATTTAGCAGGTGCTTATTGGCGTGGTAATTCAGATAATAAGATGCTTGTTCGTATTTATGGCACATCTTTCTTATCTAAAAAAGATTTAGATGCACATCTTTTACTTCTTGAAGAAAGAAAACAAAGAGATCACCGTAAACTAGGTAAAGAACTTGATTTGTTCTTAATCTCGAAAGAAGTAGGTGCAGGTCTTCCTTTTTGGTTACCTAAAGGTGCAACCGTGAGACGCGTGATTGAAAGATATATCACCGATAAGGAAATCTCATTAGGTTATTTCCACGTGTACACACCTATTTTAGCGAATGTTGATTTATATAAGACCTCAGGTCACTGGGATCACTATCAAGACTCCATGTTTCCTCCGATGGACATGGGAGATGGTGAAATGCTCGTCATTCGTCCGATGAACTGTCCACATCACATGATTATGTATAAGAATGATGTTCATAGTTATCGTGAACTTCCTTTGCGTATTGCAGAATTAGGTATGATGCATCGCTATGAAAAGAGTGGTGCATTATCAGGTCTTCAACGTGTACGTGAAATGACATTAAATGACGCTCATATCTTTGTTCGTCCTGATCAGATTAAAGATGAGTTTAAGCGTACGGTATCCTTAATGCTTGATGTGTATAAAGATTTTAATATCACAGATTATGAATTCCGCTTAAGCTATCGTGATCCACAAGATTCTCATAAGTATTTTCCAGATGATAACATGTGGAATGAAGCTGAAAAGATGTTAAAAGAAGCGATGGATGAAATTGGAGCTCCTTACTATGAAGCTGTAGGTGAAGCTGCGTTCTATGGTCCTAAATTAGACGTTCAAGTCAAGACAGCTTTAGGAAATGCAGAAACACTTTCCACCATTCAAATTGACTTCTTACTCCCACAACGTTTTGACTTAACCTATGTTGGTGAAGATGGTAAAAACATTTATCGTCCCGTTGTCATCCATAGAGGTATAGTCTCAACGATGGAACGTTTTGTAGCCTATTTGATTGAAGAATATAAAGGTGCATTCCCCTTCTGGTTGGCTCCTGTTCAGGTGAAGGTTTTACCTGTTAATGTGCAACATCATATGGACTATGTCATAAATATCCATGAAGCATTAAAACAAGCGGGTATTCGTGTTGAAAGTGACTTAAGAGAAGAAAAATTAGGTTACAAGATCAGAGAAGTTCAAACGATGAAGATCCCATATTCACTTGTTTTAGGTGACAAAGAAAAACAAGAAGGATTAGTCACTTATCGCAAATATGGTGAAACTGAACAGATAACCGTACCATTTGATGCATTTATCGGTATGATTTTACAAGAAAATAAAAAATAATCTAAAATAATATATACAGTATTTAAAATAATATGATATAATAATGACGGTAAAAAACAATTGAGGGGGGGATATACAATGTCCAGTTTAACTGGTTTTGGTATGATTGCGGTTATCGTCATTATTTTAGTTGTAATACTTTTTTCCTTAGGGGACAAAGAAAAGTAATTTTTATGTTGAACAAAGGGGTGACATCATGTTAGAAGTCAAAAACGCACGTATGCTCTACGGTGATTTGGTAGCTGTCGACAAACTATCATTTACCATTAAACCTGGAGACATTTTTGGTTTGCTCGGTACGAATGGTGCTGGGAAAACAACGACTTTCCGTATGATCATGGGTTTATTGGAACCCACGGAAGGTGAGGTCCTATATGAAGGACAGCATGTGGGTTATCATAACGTCAATGAAATTGGTTATATGATTGAAGAGCGTTCTTTATTGACGAAAGTGACCGTTAAAGAACTGATGTTATATTTTGGTCAGTTGAAAGATATGGAACCCAAAGTGATTTTAGAACGTCTCGACTATTGGTTAGATCGTTTTGGTATCACAGAATATAAAAACAAGAAGATTAAAGAACTATCAAAAGGTAATCAACAAAAAATCCAGTTTATTTCAGCCATTATCAATAATCCTAAATTATTAGTATTAGACGAACCGTTTTCTGGATTAGATCCCATTAACACCAATCTTTTTGTTGAAGTCATTAGAGACTTTCAAAAACAGGGTGCTATGGTCGTCTTTTCATCACATCAACTCGATCATGTGGAATCTTTCTGTGAAGAACTTATCGTCTTGGAGAAGGGTAAAGTGATCATTGAAGGGCGTATTGAACAAGTTAAAAAGGACTTTAAAAAGCAGAACATCAAGATTAAAGGTGATGTAGATGCTGAAGCACTCAAACAAATTCCTGGTGTATTCCAAGTGATTGAAAATGTGGATCAAACGATTGTTAAAATCGAAAATGATGATGTAGCAGCTTCAGTCTTTGACTATGTGAAGACATGTAAAAACATCACGAAATATGATGTTGAACAAGCATCATTATCCGAAATATTTATTGCAAAGGTAGGTAAATCACATGAAGAAGTTTAAATTTCTTGTTAAATACGGCCTACTCAAACGTATCGCACGTAAATCATTTATTATTGCTAACTTAGTAATTGCCATCTTATCGATATTAATCATTAACTTACCTGCCATTATTGAACTTTTTGGTGGTAATGATGATCAAATGACGGATCTACAAATCGATATCATCAATGATATAGGAGCAACCACACTTGCTACTGATTTAGAAAACCAGTTTAATCTAGGTTTACCATCACCTTTCTTCATGGTAGATGAAATTGTATCCTTAGACCTTGATACATTCTGGGCTGATGAAGAGTCTGATATGCTGATTACATTTGAAGGTACACTAAATGATCCCATCATCACGGTATACAGTAAGTATCCTGATATGAATGCAGGCATCATGAACCAAGTTGAACTTCAACTGATCAGTTATCAATTAGGTGGCTCTTATGAAAGACCAGTATTTAATACGGTTATGGCACCCGATTACGAAGATCCTGAAGCAGGCATGATGGTAGGATCGATTTCAAGTTTACTTATTTTACCACTCTTTATTTTAGTTACGATGGCAACACAGTTTGTAGGTGTTGATATCATTGAAGAAAAATCAACCAAAGCGATCGAAACCATTATCGCTAGTGTTCCTGCAAACACACATTTCTTGTCTAAGATCGTTGCAGCTATTTTCTTTGTCATTATTCAAGGTGCACTCATTCTATTCTATGGGGTTCTCGCATCACTCGTTGCCAAATTATTCCAATCTGCACCGATGATTAATCTACCTCAAGGTGAAGGTTCATTACTTGATTATTTAGGTCAAATCTTACCTAATTGGCCCATCTTGTTATTGATGACTATCCTATTTATCGTTGTTGGAACACTCTTCTATTTAGTGGTTGCTGCTTTATTTGCATCGATGGCTGTTACACAAGAAGATTATCAACAATTCCAATCACCTCTTATGCTCATGTTGTTAGGCGGTTTCTACATCGGTATCTTTGCACCGATGGCTGGTGGTGAAGGTTTCATGAAGATTATGGCATTTGTTCCGATCTTCGCACCGATGGTTGCCCCAGTAGCTATGGCAGGTGGATCGATGACGATTTTACAAGGTGTGATTGCACTTATTGTATTAATCGCATTCCTAGCAGTGATGGTTTATTTTGCATCACCGGTATATAAAGTTGCGATTCTGAATTATGACCAAACAAAGTTTTTCAAACGTGTTGGTGATAACTTTAAAAAAGCATTCCATCGCAGTAAAAAAACTGAATAAAACAAAAAAGGGAAGAGCAACTTCCCTTTTCTATTGTTTATTCAATGAATTGATGTTCTCTCATATAGGCTTCAATCTGATCAAGATAAGAAGCATGTTCATCAGAAACCCTGATGGTAAATATTTCTCCCATGGCTAAGCCTAAGCTCATAATTGCCATAATTGATTTAGCATCCGCTGTAAAATCTTGATGGATGAGGTGAACATCCACAGGTAAAGATGCAATAAACATGACAAAATTCGTTGCAGGACGAGCATGTAATCCTGATTCTGATATCAGTTGATACGTTCTTTCCATTATGAATCTCCTTCCAAGACTATCCATTTTTTAATTTCGCGAAGCACATGTTCTTCACTATCGTATTTTAACACGTTTTGTGCAGTTTGACATAATATCTCATAGGAATTAAGGTGTAAAACCCTTCTCATCTTAAGGATTTCACTTGGTGTCATCGATAATTCATCGACACCTAAACCAAGAAGAAGTGGTCCTTGAATGAGATTAGATGCCATTTCGCCACACACTGAAACAGGAATTTTAGCGTCATGAGCTGCTTGTGTGACACGACTTATCATCTGCAAAATGGCAGGATGACAGGGTTGATAGTAGGTACTCAAATTTTCATTGGTTCGATCTGCAGCAAACGTATATTGGATGAGATCATTAGTACCAATGGAAAAGAAATCAACCTCTTTAGCTAAAGCATCAGCTAACATAACAGCTGAAGGTACTTCAATCATGATACCTAACTGATAGTTACCATAAGGTATGCCAGATAGATCTAAATCTTTCTTAAGTTCCTTGATGATTTTTTTAACTAAAACAATTTCTTCTTTTGTCGAAATCATCGGAATGAGAATGTGTAAGTTACCATAAATACTGGCACGTAATAAAGCTCTTAATTGAACTTTAAAGATGTCTGGCTTAGATAATGACAAACGTATGGCACGATTGCCTAGAAAAGGATTTAGTTCATGTTCTAAGGTGAGATAAGGTAAATACTTATCGCCACCAATATCCAAGGTTCTAATCACGACTTTCTGATCATGCATCTTTGTTAGGACTTCTTGATAAGCAAGAAATTGTTCCTCTTCGGAGGGCATTTCCTTTTTATCCATGTAAAGAAGTTCTGTGCGGAAAAGTCCGATACCTTCAGCATCATGTGCAAAGACTAAATCAACATCTTTAGGTGTACCGATATTAGCAAGCAACTTGGTTTCATAACCATCTGCTGTACGTGATGGTAAACCGATGTAAGATGATAAGGATGAGAGATGTGCTTGATATTTTTGAATTCGTTCTTCATAATCATGACGTGTTCGTTCATCATAGTTTAATAAGACTTTACCAGAAAAACCATCAATGATGACTTCATCACCATCACGAAGTTTCTTTAAGGCATCTTTAACACCTGCAACTGCGGGAAGGTTTAAGAGCCTAGCAACGATAGCGCTATGTGAGGTCATACCACCTTGTTCGGTGATAAATCCTTTAACATAAGTGGTATCTAATTGTGTCGTTTCAGAAGGTGTTATATCTTCACTGGCTAAGATGACGTTGTCTTGGATCAAGGATAGAGCAGATGTTTCAAGACCAAGTGCATGTGATAAAATGCGTTCAGATACATCCTTTAAATCAATAGCGCGTTCTCTTAAGTATTCGTTATCAAGATCATTAAAAAGTCTTAAAAAACGATCAACAACAGTTTGTAAAGCGTACGTAAGATTACATTGCTCATGACGAATCATTGATTCGACTGATGTTTTAATTTCTGGATCATCAGCAATCATTAAATGTGCATCAAAAATTTTTGATGTCTCCTCACCAAAGCGCTCAATCGATTTTGATTTCAATTTTTCAATCGCTTGTTTGGTTTTATGAATCGCATCATGATAGCGTTTAATCTCTAGTTCTGGATCCATGACAAGTGATTTTTGTGTATCAATTTTGGGTTTATGAAGTTTATAGATTTTGGCAATTGCATAACCTTTACTAACAGGAATACCTTTGATCATGAGGTGCCTCCAGCATCGTTTGTGCATCACTAGTGATGCATCATAGTTTCATTATAGCCTAAATGTTATGAAAATTGATGAAAAACCACAATTTCTCGTTTTCATTGGCAAGAATCACTTCTAGTGTTATAATGGTTTCGAGGTGAAACGAATGACATCATATGATGAATTACGTAAACGGATTGATGAGATGGTTGATCCAGGATTTAACCTTCCTTTTAAACAGGTAGGCGGTATTAAAAAACTCGTGGTTGGTCCAACGGGTGTTGTCGAACTAGAACTTTATGTGAAAGACAAACAAAAAAATGAACAAGCTTTAAAAATTCAAGTTATTAAGCTTGTTAAAATTGAATTAGGTTTTCCAGGTATTAAGATTGATTTCTTTGAATCAGAATATATTCCTGAAGGTGAAAAACCAATTAAATATCTTGCAGTAGCAAGTGGTAAGGGTGGTGTCGGTAAATCATCTGTCACAGCGAACTTAGCATATGCACTGATTAGACAAGGTAAGAAAGTTGGAATTATTGACGCTGATGTCTATGGTCCATCGATTCCAAACATCCTTCAGATTGATATTAAGCCACTTGATTCAACAGAAGATGAAAAGATGATTCCACTTGTTAAAGATGGTGTTGAAGTGATATCAACAGAATTCTTTATGCCACCTGAAAAGCCTTTGATGTGGCGTGGTCCCATGTTAGGGAAAATGCTCGTCCATTTCTTTAGCGGAGTTAAATGGCAAGATCAAATTGATCTCATTTTAATCGACTTACCCCCAGGAACAGGTGATGTTGCACTTGATGTGAAAACCTATGTTCCAAAGAGTAAAATTCTTGTAGTAACAACTCCTCATGTGAACGCATCACATGTCGCCGTCAAGGCAGGTATCGGTGCTCAAAATATCGGTCACGAAGTGATTGGTGTTGTTGAAAACATGAGCTACTATTTTAACACATGCTCAAAGACAAGAGAATTTATTTTTGGTCAAGGTGGCGGAGACACCGTTGCTAAGAAACTAGGCGTTCCCGTACTCGGTCAAGTTCCTATTGGACAGCCAGAAAAAGGACACTATGTGTTTACAGCAAAGGATGAAGCTGGAAAAATCTACGATGACATCGCGAAGAAAGTCATCCAAGAGATGGAAATCTAAAAAAATGAACTGGCTAACACCGTTAGCCTTTTTGTTTAAAAAAAATATGTTTTAAAATTAAATAATAACGATTTCTTAACGAAATCGATTGACAAGTACGCATAAAATGCGTATATTAATAAGCGTTGGAGGAACGATGATGAAAAAGAAAATTCTTATTATCGGTGGTGTTGCCGGTGGTGCAACAACTGCTGCACGTCTAAGACGTCTTGATGAATTTGCAGAAATCATACTTTTTGAACGTGGCGAATTTATCAGCTTTGCAAACTGTGGTTTACCCTATCACATTGGAGGAGTCATCAGCTCTAGAGATGCGTTAGTCGTACAAACAGCAGAAGATATGCATAAAAAATTTAATGTTGATGTCAGAACATTTCACGAAGTTTTATCAATTGATCGCAAACGTCATGAAGTAAAAATTAGTGATTTAAAAAATGGACAAACCTATACAGAAACCTATGACAAACTTGTTATGTCAACAGGTTCTCAACCGATTAAGCCACCTATTCCAGGAATCAATGAAGCTAAAAATTTATTCACATTAAGAAACATTCCTGACATGGATCAAATCAAAGCGTTTATCAAGGAACAAAAGCCTAAAAAGGCAGCTGTTATTGGTGGCGGTTTTATTGGCGTTGAAATGATGGAAAACCTGCATCATTTAGGTATGAAGGTCACCTTGATTGAAATGGCGCCTCAAATCATGAACATGTTTGATTTTGAAATGGCTCAAATCATGCATCAACATATCGTTGAACAAGGTATCTCATTGATTTTAAATGATGGTGTTAAATCATTTGATCAAGAAGGCAAACAAATCACTTTAGCTAGTGGTACAAAGGTCATGACAGACTTAATCATTTTTGCGATTGGCGTCAAGCCAGACAACAAACTCGCTAAAGATGCAGGTTTAGAGTTAACAGAACGTGGTGCAGTCAAAGTTGATGAACACATGTTAACAAGCGATCCAGATATTTACGCGATTGGTGATGTTGTTGAAGTGCCACATATCGTTTCAAAGAAACATATGTTAGCTGCTTTAGCAGGTCCTGCTAACAAACAAGGAAGATTTGTTGCTAACCATATTTGTGGCATTGATGATACGTATGAAGGTACACTTGCTACATCAGCTGCTAAACTATTAGATCTTAATATCGCATCAACAGGGTTAAGTGAAAAGACACTTAAACAACTCAATATGCCCTATAAGGCGATTCATATTCACCCAACGTCACATGCAAGTTATTACCCAAATGCTGAACCTATGGCACTTAAGGTGTTATTCAACCCTGAAACAGAAGAAATTTATGGTGCGCAAGCTGTTGGTGGTGAAGGTGTTGATAAGCGTATTGATGTCATCTCAACCGCGATTTACGCAAAACTAAAAGTGACTGCGTTAAAGAATCTTGATTTGGCGTATGCGCCACCTTTCTCATCTGCGAAAGACCCAGTTAACATGATTGGTTTTGTTGCAGATAACATTCTAAAAGGTATGGTTGATACCATCACATGGAATGAAATGCATGAATTGGCTGCAAAAGGCTCGTTTGTTTTAGATATTAGAGAACGTCCAGAATATATGCTTGAGTATCTTCCAGGTTCAGTCAATATCCCTTTGACAGAACTACGTGATCGTTTAAATGAAGTTCCTAAAGATCAACCCATTTATGTTTACTGCCATGTAGGAACACGTGGATATACTGCTTCACGTATTTTAAAACAAAATGGTTTTAACGTTAAAAACTTAGATGGTGGATTTAAATCATACTCATGTGTTTATGATCATGACGGAAGTGAAATCTGTTTCACACTGATTGATGAACTAGGTATCCCCGTTGTTGATCAAAAGAAGATGGAAGAAGCAGTACCTGTTGTTGATGAAAAGAAAGTTAAATTAAGTGTTGATGCATGTGGATTACAATGTCCAGGTCCAATTGTCAAAGTCTATCAGACGATGCAAGAGATGCATGACCAAGAAATTCTAGAAGTTAAAGCAACCGACCCAGGCTTTATGAAGGACATTCAAGCATGGGCTGATAAAACTGGTAACACGTTATTAAACATCGAAAAAGAAGGCAAAGTCATTACCGCTTACCTAAAGAAGGGAACTCCAAAACAACCTAAGCAAGGCTTCGAAGTTAAAGAAGGCCCACAAGGTACGACTATTGTTGTCTTCAGCCAAGATTTAGATAAAGCTATCGCTGCATTTATTATCGCATCCGGTGCGAAATCACTTGGTAAAGATGTATCCTTATTCTTCACATTCTGGGGATTAAATATTCTTAGAAAGACGAAGAAAGTCAGAGTTAGAAAAGCATTTATTGAAAAGATGTTTGGCTTTATGATGCCAAGAGGTACCAAGAAACTTCCTATTTCCAACATGAATATGTTAGGTATGGGTCCTAAGATGATCAAAGGCATTATGAAGAAAAAGAATGTCGATTCATTAGAAACCTTAATGGCGAATGCTCAAGCGATGGGTGTTAAGATTGTTGCCTGCGCAATGAGTATGGATATCATGGGTATTAAAGAAGAAGAATTGATCGATGGTGTTGAAGTTGCAGGTGTAGCAAGCTATCTTGCAGATACAACATCAGCTAACCACAATCTGTTCATCTAATAATCATGATAAAAATGATTGACTGTCTCATGGGTTCATGATATGATGTTTTAGGATGAATAATAATTCATTTTAAAACACATTAAGGAGAATATAAAATTCATGAAAACAGCTAATCCTGCTCCACTTGGATTACTCGGTTTTGGTATGACAACGATTTTACTTAACTTACACAATGCTGGACTTATTCCACTATCCATGGTGATTATTGGTATGGGCGTTGCATTAGGTGGTTTAACACAAATCGTTGCTGGTTTACAAGAATTAAAACAAGGTAATACCTTTGGTGGTACAGCATTTACTGCGTATGGATTCTTCTGGTTAAGTTTAGTGATCATTTGGTACTTTCCAAAAGCTGGACTTGAAGCAGACAAGATTTCAATGGGTTACTATTTAGCTATTTGGGGTTTGTTCACCACATTTATGTTTATTGGTACATTAAAGCATAACATGATTACACGCATTGTCTTCGGTTCATTAGCACTGTTATTCTTTACATTAGCACTTGGTGATTTCACAGGTATTCATGAAATCACGGTTGTTGCTGGTATCATTGGTATTTTCTGTGGTTTCTCAGCTTTTTATAGTGCAGTTGCTCAAGTTATTAACCAAGAATTCGGTAAAAAAGTTTTACCTATGTAGTTTACAAAATGAAAAAGCGAGTAAAATCTACTCGCTTTTTTTGTTAGTTTATCTTATTTAATATCTTTAAATTTAACAATGGGTTGTCTAGCCGCCTTCGCTTCATCCAAACGTCTTACGATGGTGTTGTGTGGTGCAGTTTTAACAAGTTCAGGAGTTTCTAGTGATTCTTTAACGATTGTTCTCATCACGTTGATGAATTCATCTAACGTTTCTTTAGATTCAACTTCAGTTGGTTCAACCATCATCGATTGACTAAAGATCAAAGGGAAATAAATTGTTGGAGCATGGAAACCATAGTCGAGTAAACGCTTCGCAATATCAAGTGTCTTAACATTGGTAGATGTGTCCTTTAAGCCATCAAACACAAATTCATGCAAGCAGTGTCCATCAATAGGAAGCTCAAATAAATCCTTGAGTGAGTCTTTGATGTAGTTCGCATTTAAGACAGCCATTGGTCCGATATCAGATAGATGTTCGTTGCCGAATGTCATGATATAAACGTAAGCTCTGATATAGACAGATGCGTTACCATAGAATAAACCTAATTTACCAATCGAATCATGTGCTTGATCGAAGTAGTATCTTTCGCCACTCTTTCTAACAACAGGATTGGGTAAGAATTCAACAAGCTTTTCACAGACACCAACTGGACCAGAACCAGGACCGCCACCACCGTGTGGTGTCGAGAAGGTTTTATGGAGGTTGATGTGTGTAATATCAAATCCCATATCACCAGGTTTAGCTTTACCTAATAGTGCATTTAAGTTTGCACCATCATAATAGACTAAACCACCAGCTTCATGTACTAAAGATGCGATTTCGGTAATATCTTTTTCAAAAACACCAGCTGTATTAGGGTTGGTTAACATGAGACCAGCAATTTCATCATTTAAAACAGATTTTAAAGCTTCTAAATTCACAGTGCCATCTGGATTAGACTTGATTTCGACAGTTTCAAAACCACAAACAGTCGCAGATGCAGGGTTGGTACCATGTGCTGAATCAGGAATGATAATCTTATTGCGTTTTTGATCGTTATGTTTTTCATGATATGCCTTGATGATCATTAATCCTGCAAGTTCACCATGAGCACCTGCAAATGGGTTTAATGAATAAGCTTTTAAACCTGAAATCTCAGATAACATATTTTGTAGATCATAATAGATCTTAAGTAAGCCTTGAACGGTTTGTTCAGGTTGTAGGGGATGAATATTTGCAAATCCTGGGAGGGTTGCTAATTCATCATTAATTTTAGGGTTATATTTCATCGTGCAAGAACCTAGAGGATAGAAGCCATTTTCAACACCGAAGTTCTTTTGGCTGACATTGGTGTAATGTCTAACGACATCAAGTTCTGAAACTTCTGGAAGTTCAGCTTTTTGACTTCTTAAAAGATGTGATGGAAGAGAAACTTCTGGATAATCGTGTTTGGGCATGTTATAACCCATACGTCCTGGTTTCGACATTTCAAAAATGATTTTATTGTAGTATTTCATCAGAAGTTCACCACCAATTCTACGAGTTGATCAATCTCTTCTTTGGTTCTCTTTTCAGTAACTGCAAATAGAAGATGTTGATTGCCGATATGAAGAGGTCCTAAGATGTTATGCGACAAACAAACATCTTCAAACTTTTTAACATCGAAGTTTGCTTTTAAAACGAATTCCTTGAAGAAAGGTTGATCATAGACAATCTCGAACTTCTTAGTTTCAAGAAGTTTTTGATAGAGGTAATGAGCACCCTTCATGGATTCTTCAGCAACCATGATTAAACCTTCTTTACCAACAGATGATAAATAAATGGTGACTGCAAGTGCCATTAAGGATTGATTGGAACAAATATTGGAATTAGCTTTAGCTCTTCTAATGTGTTGTTCACGTGCTTGAAGTGTTAAAACGAATGCGCGTTTACCATCAACATCGGTGGTGACACCACAAATACGACCTGGCATTTTTCTAACATAGGTCATCTTGGTAGCAAGATATCCTAAATAAGCACCACCAAACGAAAGTGGAAGACCTAATGATTGAAGATCACCACATGAGATATCTACACCATATTCACCTTGTGTCTTGAATAAGCTTAAAGCTTGTCCTTCACTGTTCATAATGAATAAACCACCTGCTTGATGGATGACATCACTGAATCCTGTGTAATCTTCAACGATACCATAATAGTTTGGGTTTTGTGCAATTAAGCCCATGGTATCTTGAATGTTTTCTTTAATAACATCTAAATCTGTTACACCATTTTTTGAAGGTATGACATTGACATTTAAATTTCGATAATGTGCATAGGTCTTAATGACATCAATGGTTGTAGGATTGACGGTATCAGATACTAAAATCGTGTTTTTACCAGTTTGTGCATACGCCATAAACATCGCTTCAGCGGTTGCAGTTGCACCATCGTACATTGATGCATTAGAAACATCCATCCCGGTGAGTTCACACACCATGGATTGATATTCAAAAATGTATTGGAGTGTTCCTTGTGCAACTTCAGGTTGATAAGGTGTATAAGATGTTAAAAATTCTTGTCTGCTAATCAATGATTTAACAATAGATGGTGTGTAGTGATCGTAAGCACCAGCACCTCTAAAGATTGTCAATTGTTGGTTTTGTTCAGATAAGTCTAACATATGCTTCGTAAGCTCAATATCAGAGAGCTGTGAAGGAATGTTATAAGGCTTATTTAATCTTAACTTCTTAGGTATCGAAGAAAAGAGATCATCCAGAGATTCAGCTCCGGTGACCTTTAACATTTCTTGGATATCTTCCTTGGTATGAGGTAGATATTTATGCATAGTTATTCCTCACAAAGTGGTAAATAAGCGTCCTTATTTAAGAGGGAGTCAAGTTCTGATGCATTGCTCAGTTCAACCTTGATAATCCATGATCCATAGGGATCATCATTGAGTAGTTCAGGAGAACCATCAAGTGCGTCATTGACTTCTAAAACTTTTCCAGAAACCGGTGTATAAACATCAGATGCTGCTTTAACAGATTCAACTGCACCAATCGCATCACCTTTTTTAAATGTTTGACCAACTTTTGGCAATTCAATAAATACAACTGATCCTAGGGCGTGTTGCGCGTGATCAGAAATACCGATCCATGCTTGATTGCCTTCAACTTTAACCCATTCGTGACTTGGACTATAAAGTAATCCTTCTAAAACATTCATGTGTAAATCCTCCTATTTGTTATATTTCTTTGTATAGAATTTGCGATTTCTGACCTTAGCAGGAACCTGGTTTTGTCTAATTTGTACGGTTAATTCTGTGCCGATGGCAGCATATGCGATATCGATGAGTGCACATGCGACAGGTGTATCCACATTGGGTAGAAGATAACCTGTTGTAATGATACCAATCTGTTTGTCATCTTTAAAGACTGGATATCCGTGACGTGGAATATTGCGTTGGAGAAGTTCAATACCTACAACCTTGCGTGTAGGATTTTCTTTATATTGAACGAGAGCATCTCTACCGATAAAATCTTTTTCTAATTTAATCGCAAAGTTTAATCCAGCTTCAACAGGATTAATTGATTCACTAATTTCATGACCATATAATGGAAGGTTTGCTTCAAAACGAAGTGTGTCTCTTGCACCTAATCCACAAGGAACAACACCACAAGCGATAGCTTTATCCCATAAAATGTCGATGTATTTAGGATTACCATAAATTTCAAATCCGTCTTCACCGGTATAACCTGTTCTTGAGAAGATGACATGACCATCTTGATAAGGAACTTGTTTATACGTCATGAACGATAAATCATCACCTGGTACACCGATAATTTGATCGATGATGTCTTTAACAAGTGGACCTTGAATCGCGATTTGTGCGATACTTTCAGATATGTTTTTTGCTGTGACTTTGAAAGATGCTGCTTGTTTTTCAACCCAAGCAAAATCTTTATCGATATTACCAGCATTAACAACAAGTAATACTTTTTCTTCGTTGATAACGTAGACAAGCAAATCGTCAACGACATAACCAGATTCATCACACATCAAACTATAAGATACCTTAGCGGTATCAAGAGGAATGATGTTTGTAACAAGATAATTAACAAAGGGTAAAGCATCTTGACCCTCAATGATAAATTCACCCATATGCGAAACGTCAAATATTCCCATGTTGGTACGAACAGCGATGTGCTCTTCCGTGATACCAGCATAAGAAACTGGCATGTGGAAGCCAGCGTATTCAATCATTTTGGCATTTAACGCTAGGTGTTTATCATGTAGAACTGTTGTTTTCATTTCGATCTCCTAAAAGCGTTTTCTATTCTCATTATACACCAAGATGACTTTTTTCAATCTCAAATGAAATTCTATTTATTTTTATAAAAAATAAGATGCTATTTTCATGAAAGAAATGTAAAAATTTCGTCAATAGGATTGACTTAAAAAAATAAAGCTATAGAATATAGATAGATATCAATATAGATAATTATCGATATAGGTGAAAATATGGAAAAACGTATGGCTCAATTGTTTAAAGCATTATCTGATGAGAACAGATTATTAATCATTAAACTGCTGCTTAAAGGTGAGTTATGTGGATGTATGTTAATCGACAAATTAAACATACAGCAACCCACATTATCGTATCATTTGAAAATTTTAACAGAGGTAGGCATCACATCAAGTTTTCGTGATGGTAATATGATTAAATATATCGTCAATAAAGAAGTTCTTGACGAAATTAAATCATTTATTGATGCGTATCATCACCTGGAGGCAACATGCAGCTTATAAGAGATTTTTTTAACTTACTTAATGATGCTTTATTAAAAATGACGTGGCTAGATGCACTTGTTAAATGGTTTTTTGGTGATATTATAGGAATTTCAGAAGAAAGTCTCGCTTATAGCAGTTTGACCTTCTTTGTTTATGATGTCATTAAGATCTTCATTTTACTTGGTGTACTGATCTTTATATCTTCTTATATACAATCTTATTTTTCACCTGAAAAAACAAGACGTTTACTTAAAGGAAAAAGTGGCATTGGAGCGAATACGTTAGGTGCTTTATTAGGAACAGTTACACCATTTTGTTCCTGTTCATCCATTCCCATTTTTATTGGTTTTACCAAAGCAGGTTTACCTGTTGGTGTAACGTTCTCGTTTTTGATTTCATCTCCATTAGTTGATTTAGCATCTATTTTATTACTCGCCAGTGTTTTCAATTGGAAAATAGCTTTAGCCTACGTTATTGTTGGTTTAGTGATTGCGATTATTGGTGGCTCCATCATCAGTTTCTTTAAGATGGATGATCAGGTAGCAGACTTTATTAAAGAAGAAAGAAAAAAACAATCAAATCAAGATTTAAATGAATATGTGATGACAAAAAAAGAACGTATCCAATACGCATTTGAACAAGTTAAAGAGATCTTTAATCGTGTGTGGATTTACATTCTTATCGGTGTTGGAATTGGAGCTTTTATTCATGGTTTTATCCCTCAAGAATTTGTATTAACTGTCTTAGGAGATAACAATCCATTCTCCGTCTTAATCGCAACACTTGTCGGTGTTCCGATGTATGCTGATATTTTTGGAACCTTACCAATTGCAGAAGCACTTATCTTAAAAGGTGTTGGTATTGGAACAGTTTTAGCCTTTATGATGGCTGTAACTGCACTATCCTTACCATCGCTTATCATGATTAAAAAAGTGATTAAACCTAGATTATTTTTCTTATTCACTGGTATTGTCATTACAGGCATTATCATGATGGGTTATGTGTTTAATTTAATCAGTTATTTATTCATATAGAAGGGAGGAAAACAATATGGAAATCAAAGTGTTAGGATCAGGTTGTTCAAATTGTAAAAGACTCTATGAGTATGCGAAGCAAGCCGTTGATGAACTATCTATCGAAGCTAATGTCATCTATGTAACCGATATGGCTGAGATTGCAAAAGCTAACCTTTTAAGAACACCAGGTCTTATGGTGGATGCAAAGGTTGTTTCATATGGTAGAGTACCTAATGTTGATGAAATTAAAGAATTAATCAAACAAGCATAAGGAGAGGAAGATGAAGATCAGTTTCTTTGAAAAATACTTAACACTATTTGTCCTTTTATGCATGGGTCTAGGCGTCCTTGCTGGAAAGTTCGTTCCAAGTGTTCCTGATTTCTTACATCGGTTTGAAATAGCTAACATTAACTTACCTATTGGTATTTTAATATGGCTTATGATTTATCCGATGATGTTAAAGATTGATTTTACGTCTGTTAAGAAAGTAGGGAAAAATCCCAAAGGTTTATATTTGACATGGGTTGTTAATTGGTTGATTAAACCGTTCTTAATGTTTGGTATTGCATCGTTATTTTTTACAGTTATATTTAAATCAATCATACCTGAGAACTTACAACAAGATTATTTGGCCGGTGCTGTCTTATTAGGTGCTGCACCATGTACAGCAATGGTCTTTGTATGGAGTAGTTTAACCAGAGGTAATCCTGCATATACCCTTGTACAAGTAGCAACCAATGATTTGATTATTTTGGTTTTATTTGTCCCAATTGTTGGATTATTATTAGGTATTTCTGGTATTGCAGTACCTTGGCTGACATTATTTCTATCGGTTTTATTGTTTGTTGTTGTTCCACTTGTATTGGCTTCATTAACACGTTATATGGTTATCAAGAATCATGGATTAGACTATTTTAATGAACATGTTGTTAAGCGCTTTTCTAAAATAACCATGTGGGGATTACTGTTAACACTCGTTCTGATCTTCTCACTTCAATCAACGCTGATTATTGAAAATCCACTACATATCATTTTGATTAGTATCCCTTTAGTTATTCAAACATTTGTGATATTCTTCATCGCATATATGAGTGCTAAAAAAATGAAACTAAACTATGATGTTGCAGCACCTGCAGCCATGATAGGTGCAAGCAATTTCTTTGAATTAGCTGTTGCAGTTGCTGTGAGTTTATTCCCATTAAATCCAGGCGTTGCTCTAGCAACTATTGTTGGTGTTTTAGTGGAAGTGCCTGTGATGCTTATCTTAGTAAAAATAGCCAATAAAACCAAATATTGGTTCAAAGAAGGAGAAGTATAAATGAGAAAATTAAAGATTGCATTTGTGTGTGTGCATAACAGTTGCCGAAGTCAAATGGCTGAAGCAATTACCAAAGTTTTAGAACCTGATTTTTTTGATGCATATAGCGCAGGAACCGAAACAAAGCCTCAGATCAATCAAGATGCTGTTAGAATCATCAAAGATTTATATGATGTCGACATGAATCAAACACAACACTCAAAACTACTTGATGATATCCCTCAAGAACTTGATGTTCTTGTCACGATGGGATGTAACGTCGAATGTCCGTTTATCCCATGTCAACATCGTGAAGATTGGGGATTAGATGATCCAACAGGACAACCTGATCAATCATTCTATGAAACAGCAGACATCATTAAAGAAAAACTGTTATCATTGAAATCTAGAATTCTTGATGGGGATATATCTATCAAATAAAAAAAGACCTGCTCGGTCTTTTACATATTGGTCATTAAAATCATGACGGAGAAGCTTGCGAGAAGTGAGATGGTGTTTGCCACAAGTGCGTAAACCATCGCTTTACTTTTCGTTTTTTCTTTTAAGTAGAACCTGTAGATGACAATCTCTGAAATGAAAATCATCGTTTCACCTACAATTAAAACGAATATTTCGCCAATGACAGGATAAATAAAGTATTTTGCGGCAAACATAAACAGTGTTAATACAATCTGTGTCACCATGTTGACATAAGCTACAAGTTTATAACTTCGCTTGCTGACATAACCAAACAGGAAGAGCACTAATATTTCGATAAAAATGGTACCAATGATACGAAGGACGAGTTCTAATGTCATCGTCTGTGTTGGAAAAACTTGAGTAACTTTTCCAACATTAGTCTGTGTAGAATCTGTATTGATTAAAGATAAGTCATAAGTTACTTTGCTGTTAAATAATGTGGTTGTAATGGTTCTAGAAACGATATAATGATTATCTTCAAAGATGAGCATAATCTTAAATTCTGTTGGTGGATTATAAGGATAAATATAATAGTTATCTCGAGGGTTTTGATAGTTTGAACCCCAGGGTAATACTAAACTAGCTGCTACATACCCATTGAGTTCAAAATCGTAAAGCATATCTGGATAATCTTCATATTCATCAGCTATCACGGATTGAATAGATATCAGTTCATCATCAACAGGTAATGTTCCCTTCATCAGTAATTCAATGTGATAGGGTTCATTAATGCCTATAATTTCAACATCTAATGTCCGTTTAGGACCAAAATCAGCCCTGACGGTCAGAAAGGGAATAACCGTAAAAAGGGATAGAATTAAAAGTAAGATAACACTTTTTTTCATATGAAAACCTCGATTTAATCGTACTATATTTATCATATCATAGAAATCTAAGTTTATGAATGCTTTTTCGTTGTATAATAAAGAAAAGGGGTGGTTTCGATGCTAATCAATAATGTCTTAATTCACGTCAAAAGAGATGATGTGGAAACTCCAAAAGGAAGTGTGATTGTCACGCATGGTATTGCAGAACATTCTGGGCGGTATGATGAAATCACACAGAAACTAAATGCTGCTGGATATTCAGTTGTTCGCTATGACATCCGCGGTCATGGGATGAGCCAAGGGAAAAGAGGAGCTCTCAAGAGTTATCATCAAACAATCGATGATCTTCATGAACTTGTTCTTGAAGAAAAGAAGAATCAACCTAAAAAACTCTTTTTAGTTGGGCACAGCATGGGTGGACTGATCGTTAACATGTATGGTGTTAAATATCACGATGTCGATGGTATCATTTCTTCAGCTGCACCTTCATATTTTATTAAAGATGTCCTACCATTCAGATTTATTGGGTATCGTTGGTTAGGATTTTTACCAAGAAAGACAAACTTTGCAGATGACCAATTATCACGCATTAAATCTGTCGAAGAAGCATATATTCAAGATCCACTTAATTTAAAGAAGTTTTATTTTTCACTTGCAGGTAACATGTTTGTTGGTGGTGTACGCTACTTAAACAAACACATACAAGATTATCAAACACCTGTACTTATTTTGCATGGTGAAGCTGATAAGATTGTTCCAGTTGAGTTTTCAAAACGACTTTATGATATCGTGCCTGTTGAAGACAAGAAGATCATTACCTATCCAGATGCCTATCATGAAATCTTTAACGATCTCGAACGTGAACAGACTTTTCAAGATGTGATCACCTGGTTAGAAGAACATACAAGGTGAGGTTTATATGAAGATTGCATGGATTGGAACAGGTGTCATGGGAAAACCAATGGCTCTACACTTGGTTGATGCAGGTTATGAAGTAACTGCATATAATCGTACGTTTGATAAAGCAAAATCTTTAGAGCCTAAAGTTAAAGCTGTAGAAAGCATTGAAGCATGTGTAAAAGATGCTGATGTCATTTTTTCAATCGTAGGTTATCCTTCTGACGTTCAGGAAGTTTATCAAAAAGTTATGGAACATGCTAAACAAGGTGCTATATGTGTCGATATGACAACATCATCTCCTACACTAGCTATCGCATTAGAAAATGAAGCAAAAACAAAAGGTCTCATCATGCTAGATGCACCTGTCACCGGAGGTGATATTGGTGCAATCAATGCCACATTATCCATTATGGTTGGTGGTGATCAGAAAGCTTTTGATACCATTTTACCTTTATTCAATAAGATGGGAAAAACCATTACGTACATGGGTGGACCGGGTTCTGGACAACATGCGAAACTGGCTAATCAAACAGCCATTGCTGGAGCTATTTCAGGTATTGCAGAAGCATTAACCTATGCTAAAGCTAAAGGCTTAGATCAAACAGATATGCTTAAAGTTATAACAGGTGGTTCAGCAAGTTCATGGCAAGCCATCAACAATGGACCTAAAATGATTCATCATGATTACGCGCCTGGTTTCTTCATCAAGCACTTCTTAAAAGATTTAAAACTTGTTTTAGATGAGAAAAAAGATTTACCACTTGAGGTTGTAGAGATTGTTACCAAGATGTATGAAAAGTTAGTTGAACGTGGACTAGATGATTCAGGAACACAAGCATTGATTGAATATTATTTATTATAACAATCATCAAAGGAGGATTGCCATGCCTGTCATGTATGTATCCCTAAAAGGGCTCATGCATTGCACAAGCTGTATGACAACCATTGAAAATGCACTCTATGCTGCTGGTGCAACGCATTTTGAAATCGATCTTGTTACCAAGATTGGCAAAATCGTTTTTGAAGATCAAAACACCAATGAAATAAAACTTGTCGATGCAATCAAAAGTGTAGGTTATGATTGTGATGTATTAGAAATGTTAGAAGATCAGGAATGATTTGTTTGGAACAAGGATTCAGCTAATCTATTAGGGTATTAAAGACAAAATTTGTCAGGTTTTCAACTTACAAGTCCGTATCCCCGGACAATTGGAAACCAATTTGGCACGGCTGTGCCTGAAAGTGTTCGAAACGGGGAGGTATTATTCCAGTGAATCAATCAAAGAATGAAAAAAGAAATATATCATATCTATATGTTATGCCAATTGCATTATTGGTTATATTGTTGTTATCTTTAGCCGTTCTAATTTTATATTTTTTATTTAGTCACTTTGGACATGTTTTTGATATATTTATTTTTACTGCACCGCTTTATATCATTTTGTGCATTTTGACTTTTATCCCAAGAATCAAATTATCTTGGACACCCATCAACCTTTTCCTTTTTTCTGTTTATTGTTTATTTAACACTTACTTCAACTCAAACAGTTCTCCGATTCACAAAACATTGATTGTGTTGCTAGGTATTAGTGTCTTGATCGATTTTGCATATTATATGATAGATACATATTTCAATTCTGTAATTCTAGGCTTTGTTAAGAATGTGTTACTCATCATGGTGAATTCAATTATTACAGTATCAGGAACGTTTTTATTGTATGGTATATTTAGCAGAGATTGGGTATTCACTCCGTTTAGTCATCTACTTTATCAAATATATATTCCTTTTTCAATTGCAATCATAGCGATGTGTTTTCTGTATTATACATTTCTAATTTTAATATCTAACACGATGTTATCAAAGGAGAAAATCGTCATCATAAAAGGTATAATTTTTAGTATTACGTTTGTTCTAACATTGATTATAATGATCATTCCTATGTTTTAAATTCTAGGTTGATCGTAAAGGTCATCTAATAATAGTTTTCAAGTATTAAAAAAGGCTATTAATCACAATAGCCTTTTTTCTATAAGTTCAATCTATAGTTATCTTGAAAAATGAATAGTTATTTATATTTAGTTATCCTGTTTACTTGATAATAAGGCTCTTACCCGTCATTTCTTTAGGTTGTTCAACCCCTAAAAGATCTAACATCGTAGGTGCAACATCACAGAGGGCACCGGTATTAACTTTAATTCCTTTTTTAGTGATGACTACAGGTACTAAGTTCGTTGTATGAGCAGTATGAGGTTGACCTTGATCATCTCTCATCTTTTCAGCATTACCATGGTCTGCTAAGACGATGGCAACACCACCAATGGATAGAATCGCTTCAACAACATCTTTGGTGCATTGATCAACTGTTTCAACAGCTTTTGTAGCTGCTTCAATCGATCCAGTATGACCCACCATATCGGGATTTGCAAAGTTAAGAATCATGGTATCAAATTCTTTACTCTTAATCGCTTCAACGGCCTTATCTCTGACTTCAAAAGCACTCATTTCTGGTTTCAAGTCATAGGTTGCAACCTTAGGTGACTCAACTAAAATGCGTTTACTTCCTTTTAAGTTCTTTTCAGATCCACCATCAAAGAAGAAGGTAACGTGTGCGTACTTTTCAGTTTCTGCAATACGAAGTTGTTTTAAGTTATTGTTTGCGATCACTTCACCATAGAGGTTATCTAGTGTTTGTAGTTCAAATGCGAGAGGACCTTTAACGGATTCGTTATAGTGCATCATCGATACAAAGAAGATGTTTTTTAATGTATGCTTTAAATCAAAGTTAGGTTTACCTGCAGTTTGATAAAGCGATGTTTTTTCAGGATTTGAGAAAGCTGTTGCAATACGAATTGCACGGTCAGGTCTGAAGTTAGCAAAGATAATCGCGTCATTATCTTTAATGAGTCCTTTTTCATCTGCGACAAAAGGAATGATAAATTCATCTGTGACACCTTGATCATATGATGCTTGGATACCTTCTAATGCACCTTTGTGTTCTCCGGTACCAAGTGTCATATTATCATATGCTTTTTGAATGCGATCCCAGTTGTTATCACGGTCCATCGCATAATATCTTCCAGATACAGTAGCAACTTTCATACCGCCATCCATTAAGTCTTTTAAGTAACCTAAACCTGCGGTTTGTGGAGTGTCTCTTCCATCCATAAAGGCATGCAAGTAAGGTGTTACTCCTTGAGAAACGGCTAAGTCATGAAGTGCTTTGATATGTGTTGGGTATGAGTGAACACCACCATCTGAGACTAGACCGAAAATGTGTAAATTGGAGTTATTTTTCTTAGCGTGAGCAATCGCATCTAAGAAAGCTTGATTCTTAAAGAACGAACCATCTTTAATCGCAACGTTAATTCTTGTTAACGATTGATAGACAATACGTCCAGCACCTAAATTTAAATGTCCTACTTCGCTGTTACCCATTTGACCATCAGGTAATCCAACGTATTCACCACTTGCTTGAAGTGTGTTAGAAGGATAATCTTTAAATAGTTGATCTAAAAAAGGTTTTTTAGCGAGTGAAACTGCGTTGCTAGAACTTGCTGGAGCAAGCCCGTAGCCATCCATAATAATTAATCCGACAAAATGTTTGTTCATAATGTACTCCTTATCGTTTATTTCCATACCCATTATACTTTAAAAAGTCATAATGGTAAAAATGAATGCAAAAAAAACGTTTTCAAGTGAGTGAAATAACGAGAGTATTGCAGATTATAAAAAATATGTTACAATAAAGGTGAAATTAAATACTTCGGGGCACCGTGTAATTCGGGACCGGCGGTAAAGTCCGCGAGCCTTATGGCAGAACTTGTGTAATTCAAGTACCGACAGTAAAGTCTGGATGGAAGAAGTAATGTCAATTTTTTGACACTCTTTTATCGCCGAAGTAATTTGGCGTTTTTTATTGCATAAAGGAGGAAGAAAAACAATGTCAAATTACTTACGATTGAAAAAAATGCTTTATGTGGTATCGCTTGCTGCGGTATCGATTGTCTTGGGGTTCATCGAAATCCCATGGCCACTGATCACGGGTCCGTTTTCGCCATTCGTGAAGCTAGATTTAAGTGAAATAGCGATTTTAGTTTCACTGTTTGTTCTTGGGACGAAAGAATCATTTTTCGTTGTATTAGTCAGAACGATAGCGCGTAGACTTTATAAAGGTTTCGCTTTTGATGATTTAGTGGGTGAACTCTTAGCGATGACAGCATCGTTTGCCTTAATTACCGCTTATCATCTTGTTAAAAAGATTTTAGGGAATAAAGAAAAACCTATTATTTATGAAGTGAGTGTCAACGGTAAAAAGATTAAACCAAAAGAATGGATTGTCACCATCGTTACCAATGTTGTTGTATTATCCATCTTTATGATCATTATCAACTATTTAGTTGGTACACCTGCTTATTTAAGTCTTTATGGTTTCTCCGAAAGTGGTGCGTTCCACCCAACAGTTTTCACATTTGTAAATGATGCTAAAATCTATCAATTATTTGGCTTTGATGTTCAATTTAATTTATCCAATTTCTTCTGGTTTGTTGTTGTGAGTTATACACCATTTAACATGGTGAAAGCTGCATTAGTGACAGTTTTATTCTTACTGATTAAACCGAGATTAAAATATTTAGAATTATAATATGATATAATCATGGGTGGAGGATCACCATGAAAATCTATGATGAATTTAACAAATCTATCCATCGAGAAGACCTTTTGCCCGTACTTTACTCGGGCTTTTTTATCTCTATCACAGGAGGTTTAGTTGCTGGTGCATTACAGATGCTTTTCATGAGTGCATTTTCGTTTTCAATGTCATGGTTGATGATGCTCGTCTTAGCACATCTCATTTCAAGAAGAACATTAAGAAGTTATGAAAGATATCATATCATTTATCCACTGCTCAGTGTTTTCTTCTTTATATTCGCATATTATATTATGCAGCTCACGTGGACATCGGGTATATTCTTCATCAGCGGGTTATTTAATTTTAAGACATTTTTATCACTTTTAAATCCCTTGTACTACTTTAGCTTTTTATCACCTTTTCGTTCGGGATTTTTCTATATCGAGAATATCTTAGATGTGATTTTCTTTATCGTTGGTATAGCATATAGTTATCGAATGAGTAAGTAAACGTTTTTATTGTCAATTTTGTTTAAAAAATGATTGTTATTGTGTATAATTAATATGGTTAAAATAACAGGCAAAAACTAAATAAAGGAGTGAAATTATGCCATTTATTAGCGATATTTACGCACGCGAAGTGCTAGACTCAAGAGGTAATCCTACCGTTGAAGTCGAAGTTTACACTGATTCAGGCGCATTTGGACGCGCAATTGTTCCATCAGGAGCTTCTACAGGTGAACATGAAGCCGTTGAATTAAGAGACGGAGATAAGAAGCGTTATTTAGGTAAAGGTGTTTTAAATGCAGTCAACAACGTCAATGAAGTGATTGCACCAGAACTCATTGGTTTTGATGTGACTAATCAAATCGCGATCGACAAGTTAATGATCGAACTTGATGGTACAAAGAACAAGTCAAAATTAGGAGCAAACGCTATTTTAGGTGTTTCTATGGCATGTGCAAGAGCAGCTGCAGATTTCTTAGGTGTTGAGTTATACCAATATCTTGGTGGTTTCAATACAAAGCAATTACCAGTTCCTATGATGAACATCATCAATGGTGGTTCACATGCAGACAACAACGTTGACTTCCAAGAATTCATGATT
>CAZETB010000009.1:0-43230 GCA_964514865.1 uncultured Mariniplasma sp.
AACGTAAATAACAGTTCCAAATAAATCAATGATGTTATGATGATAACTAAAGAGAATGGTATACATAGATAAAGCACGATCATCATATCAGTGTGATAGATCTTTCATTCTATTCACATTTGGAATACCGGTTTCTTGATTTACAGACATTAAATCTTTGATGTGATTAGCATCACGTCTTAGTTTCGCGGAAGCATATCCGATAATGATACCAACTAAATCAAAGATAATCATACGGTAAATCCAATTAATCGGTTCTTGCATTTCCATCGTTGATGTGTCTAAAGGCATGATTGGTCCTAATAAAAAAGCAGCGCACATACCGATGAGTGCACCAAAGGTTGGACCATAGTATATGCCTGCTAAAATAATTGGGATGTACATGGAATGTGAATAGACGTATTTAATGCCGCCTGTATAGTAAACCGTGAAATATATCGCAGGTAACGCAATGATGATAAGAAGCATCATAAAAGGGCGCTTTTTAATTGTGCGATATCTTCATAAAGAGATCTTGCCCACCACTTGTCTTGATATTTCCCCATCGTGAACACCTCGTTATCTATAGTTTATTGTCTGATATGATTTGTAGTTTCATCTTATTACAAAACCACTAAAAAGTCTATCATAACGCGTGATACTTAATTTAAAAGAAGTGATTTATGTTATAATCATACTAACAAAGCCACGGGGGAATCACATGAAAAGACGATATGTAAGAAAGTTATTCAATACCAGGAAACCATACGATTTAGAGAAGTCGGAGTTTTTCTTTATCAAAGCGATGAGAGAGAACGCTATTTTTCATTATACACATTGTCAAGACTACAAGCGTATACTTGATGAAGCACAGTTTGACCCTTATCAGATTGATACGATGAAGGATTTAGAAGAACTGCCATTTATTCCAACACTTTATTTTAAGCATCATGAAATGTTTTCCATGCCTTTAAGAAAGATGCCAATTAAGGCAACCTCTTCAGGAACATCAGGCATCAGAAGTAAGATTGGCATGGATATCAGTTCGTTATGGCGTGGCTTCATGATGATTATTAGATTATTTAAATATCATAAGCTTTGGTCTATTAGACCAGTAACCTACATCATTTTTGGATATGAACCCAATCGCAATAATCAAGCTGGTATTGCTAAAACAGCCTATGGGTTTACCTATGTTGCTCCCGCAAAGAAGAGATACTATGCAATTAGATATACCAAAGATGGCTATCAAGTCGATTTAGAGTCCATTAAACAAGCATTCATTCAAGCATCAAAGAAAAAGACACCTGTGAGAACAATCGGTTTTCCAGCGTATACTTACTTTTTATTAAAAGATATGAAAGCAGAAGGTATTAAATTACAACTGCCTAAAGGATCTAAGATAACAGTGGGTGGTGGATGGAAACAGTTCTATGCGGAAAAAGTTGATAAACAAGATTTTTATAAGTTAGTCAAAGATGTCTTAGGCGTTGATGAAAAAGATTGTGTAGAATTCTTTGGAGCTGTTGAACATCCTGTTTTGTACACTGATTGTAGACACCATCATTTTCATGTACCCGCATATGCAAGAATCATCATCAGAGATGTTGATACATTAAAACCCATACCTCATGGACAGATGGGTCTTGTCAACTTGTTAACACCCATGGTAGATGCAACCCCACTCTTGTCTGTTATGACCGATGATTTAGGTATTCTTCATGATGAGGGATGTCCTTGTGGTGAATCATCTCCATGGCTAGAAATTATAGGTAGAGTTGGTATTAAAGATATACAAACATGTGCTGCAGGTGCAGAAGACATGTTGAAGAAGTAGGAGGATATCATGATACTATATCAAGGCAATATCCTAGGTAATGAAAAACAATTAGAAGTATTAAATACATTAAAAGATGATTGTTATCAAACGCTTAATGATCAAGAAAAATTAAAAACAATGGATGTCATCAATGCATGTGATCAGCTTGCTCAAAAAGTAAAATCTCATGCGTTTGATGATTTAATTGTTCCACTGCTTCAAGAGTTTGATATACCCTATGATTATTTTGTTAAATCGATTCCGATGTTTGAAAAGGCATCACTGCTTAAGAAAGTCAGCATTGAGCTAGGTGCTGATTTTGAAAACTTAAGTGATTTAGATGATCATAATCAACGACAGATTTATCCTCTAGGAATCTTGTTTCATATTGCAGCAGGTAATGTTGATGTTCTGCCTGCATACAGTGTGATTGAAGGTTTGTTAGTAGGAAATATTAATATCTTAAAGTTACCTTCAGGAGATCGAGGTGTATCAGTTAGATTGTTATCAGAACTGATTGAAATCGAACCTAAATTAAAGAATTATATCTATGTTTTTGATGTGCCATCAACCGAAGTTGATACGTTAAAGATATTTGCAGATATCGCTGATGGTATTGTTGTTTGGGGTGGAGATCTCGCTGTTGAAGCTGCAAGAAAGATGGCATCTGTAACAACTAAAATTATCCCTTGGGGACACAAATTATCATTTGCATATGCAACTATAAATGCAACTGATGAAGACCTAATAGGTTTAGCACATCATATTGCATCAACCGATCAGGTATTATGCTCTTCATGTCAAGGTATTTATGTAGATACAGAAGATAGACATGTATTAGATGCCTTTGCAAAGCGATTTTACGACATTTTAATTAATGTTAATAAAAAACATAAGCCCGTATCGGTAGGCATGCGTGGTAAAAACACCATCCAGCACTATTATGAAAAACTAGAACGCCATCAATCGGGCAAAAAAATATGGTCTGATCAAGGAATGAGTGTGATGACATCCAGCGATTCTAATCTTGAATTATCGATGATGTTCAGAAATGTATGGGTTAAACGATTACCAAGAAAAGACATTATTAAAACACTAAAACCTCATAAGAATCATTTACAAACGGTAGGTTTAATGTGTCTTAATGATGAGAAGACAGAGTTGATTGAAAAACTCGCACAAGCAGGACTTGTTAGAGTAACTAAACCAGAAGAAATGTCACGCATGTTGGTCGGTGAATCACATGATGGCATGTATGCACTGAGAGAATATACACGCATTGTAGAGTCAATCAAATAAAACATTAGAAGTTAAGGAGTATACTAGCAACATGAAAAAAATTAAGGTTTTATTTATATTATTAGTCGCACTTGTTTTTTTAGCGGGTTGTCAGGATCCAGTTAAACCCATAGAAACAGAAGAACCAACCATTGAAACTCCACCGACATTTGACTACACAACGCTTGATGGAACATATTACTTAATTATGTCATCTGATACAAGCACTAATCGATCAAAAGACATGAAAATAGAAGAACCCTTCATGTCATATGAAATGACGATTACAGGCAATGAGTTAGTCGAAACATATCATCTCGGCGCTGGATCAAGCACACACATATATCAAATTGATATTTCTACAGATTCATTTTCAATTGCAGATGATATCAGAACTTTTTATATTGATATTGAAAAAGGTATCGTTGAAGTTTTAATGCCAAAAGACCCTCAAGGAACTTATTATGCCTTATTAGCAAAAGATAAAGATCTAGATCCTCATCTTGTAACATATAATGGGTATTACATGATTGAAGAGGTCATTGGTTATGGGCTTGCAAGCTTGCCACCCTATCAATATGTCATCGAATTTAATCATGCCATGTATCATGAGTTTACTTTAGATTTCACAGTTGAAAATGATGTTACCATATCAATATCTCCAAAAAATGGCTTAGCTGAAACGCTTTTTGGAACATATATCGCTACTGAACACATGATATTGGTTGTGTTTGATGATCATGATATGCTTTTTCTTATAGATGATGATGGCTATTTAGTTTATTTTGAACATGAAGAACTTGTATCTTATGGTGATGAATATATTATGTTTTCACATCAAACAGATAAACAAAATCCAGTTTATACTATCTTTCCCCACCGCAATTATGACTACTCGAATTCAGACGATACTAAACAAGAGTTAAATCAAGCCTTAGAGGAAGCTAGAAATATGTTGGGTGACGCTTATGGTATTGTGGAATATTATGAAAATCAACCCATGGATATTTACCATGTATATGCAGTAAATGGTCCTGATTTAATTGCAGCAAGCACAGAACAAGCAGTATTACTCAAAGATTTTAAGACATCCAATGTTGGACTCCTTATTCAAGATGATTTTGTCTTAGGAACATATGTCTCAGCACCTTATCCTGATTATGATGTCGTTTCGCATTTGACGTATGAGTATCAATTAACCAAGATTGAAGATGATCATTTCTTTATAAAAGTATCCCCCAACACATTTTTTAATAATCAATTCTTATTTGTGCATCCGTATGATTTAAAATATATCAAAACACAACTGATTGGTAACCTATACATCGAAGTGATATTTATGGCAGACCAAGTTGGATACATTTTGTACAATGAAAGATTAGAACAGTTGGCAGTTATAGCCTTTACTGAAGAAGATGGATTTGGTTTTGATATTACAGATTTAAAACAAGATGCTGCTACCAACATGGAAGCAGCCATCATACCGATGGCATTTGGTGAAACCTACAGTTTGACATATGAACAAGTTCCTTATGAAAACTATTATCTTTTAGAACTTGAAGCAGGAAGTTATGAAATTCAACATACACCCTATCGGGTTGATTTCAGTTTACTTGATGAACACGGCTTACCTTTTGATACGACCATCTATCGTTATAGTTATAGAGATGATCGCTTTGCATTCAAAATTGATCAACCGATGACATTATACTTAAAAGGAGTTCATGATACATATTATAAACAGGGGTATGACGTCACGCTTAATCAGATTGATGACATTGGCGCTACACCACTTGAAATTATCGATGGTGAATCCTATCATGTTGATATCTCATCTGTCTTTGTCTATCGAACGATTGAACTGACAGAACCTGTTCCTCAAGGTTATCATGCTGTATTTATTCCAGATGATCCAAAAGAGCCATTTATCAGTATATTGGATGCAACTTATTTCGGTGAAAGAGAACGACTTGATGAGTATTATGTTGTTGATGCATTAGAGCCATTCACTGTAGCAATCCATGCATCAGGTACCATCATGATTGAAAAGGTTGATGATGATGCTTATGGTGCATCTGCTAGTAGTCCTTATAATTTAAATAGTGTAACAGATGAAGTCTTTGTAGCATCAACTCATTATCCACAGGATGTCTTTCAATATACACATGTTGAAGGTGCATTTATGATTAATCCTACTTCGAATGTTGTGATCACAATTAAAGATGAATTAGGTGTGACACAAACCATGCCAATAGAAACTCCTGGTGTTTATGCGATCATAGTATCTATTCCTTATTCTCATTATTATACGAGTTATCAGTTAAATGTTAATAAAGCATTAACAGAACCTAAAACATTAGTAGAAGCAGATTATATTCATCAAGGTTATTACATCAAAGGGATTCCACAAGTTTTTGAAATTGAACTCACAGAACCGACAATGATCGAACTTATCACTGATGTTCCCTATGCCCTTAAAGTCTTAGATAATACCGGAAAACAAATCCTAGGCAACATCGAAAAAGCAGCATTTACGCTTATGGCAGGGCATTATCAGATCATATTTGATAACTATGAAGATACAACGTTTAAACTTGAGTATCATAATCATGGTGTTAGCACTAAACCAGCTATCAATCAAGATGTTTCTTCATTGCCATTAAGTTTAAACCTAACATTTGATTTTCCTCATGAAATCTTTTTATTCAACTTCAATTTAGAAGATAATGAATTTATTAAAGTATCCGGTGATGTTTTATTTAACACGTATAGCTATGGCTATATAGACAATGAATTGGTTCCAGGCGTTAATTATGGATTTGGTAATCGCTCAATTGAAATTATCGTTCGACAAGATCAGTTATCACAAGCATCCATTCAATTTACACATCGTTTTATGTAAAAGCTCAAATTTTGAGCTTTTTCTTTTAGATGATGAAAAACCGAACATAATGTCGGTTCTCATATATTCTTGATATAATGAACCTGGAGGTATATCACATGAAAAAGAGAATTAATCAGATGCTCAACTGGTTCGAAGATCACTTTAACTTCTTAATAGAACTCTTAGCATTTATTGGTGGTTTATTTTGTATTTTACTTGCTGTATTCATTTTTATAATGCTCATTTTTGATGGAGCTTGGTTAAACGAAAGAAGTATCGAAGTCATTTTTATACCTGGTGTCATTGGCTTTTTTGGTGTCATTATCTTATTTGCGTTACGCATCACGAGGTACATGACAAATAAATCTTGAACGTATTCATCTAATGTGTCTAACCCCACTACCTTTCTTAAACGTGATAAAATAGAACTATAAGAAAGGATGATTTATATGAAAAAAATACTTGAAAGATCAGCAACCACCAAAGGTGGTAGAGATGGTCTCATTACCGATATGAGTTCTAAACTCGAACTCAAGATGACAAAACCTTTGGAAATGGGTGGAAACAACCAAACAGGTACAAATCCTGAAGAATTATTCTCTGCAGGATACAGTGCATGTTTTGCAAGTTCTTTAGAATACTTACTCTTGTCAGAAAAAGTTGCTTACGATAGCATAGCCGTGAAAGCAACCACAGAGTTACTTGCTAATCCAGAAACAGGTTTCTATTTTAAATTATTGGTCGATGTCAAGATTGATGGCGTAAGCGAAGAAATTCGTCAAGCTTATATTAAAAAAGCATATGGATTCTGTCCATATTCAAAAGCAATTAAAGGTAATGTCGAAGTGATCTTTACCGCTTAACAAGGAGGTCAATTATGAACGTCTTATTTATTGGTGGTACAGGTTTAATTTCAACAGCAGCAACCAAAACATGTGTTGAAAGAGGGATCAATTTATATGTATTAAACCGTAATCAAAGACCTCATGAACTTCCCGAAGCTGTACATCATATGATTGCTGATATTAACGATGCGAAACACGTCAAAGAACTTTTGCATAATCTTTATTTTGATGTGGTCGTGGAATGGATAGGGTTTTCAGTTGATCATCTTAAAAGAGATTATGAACTCTTCAAAGGAAAAACTGATCAATATGTCTTTATCAGTACAGCAGCGGCTTATCAAAAACCAGCACCCTTTTTACCGATGACTGAAGATTGTCCCTTAGGTAATAAATACTGGGCCTATGGCAGAGAAAAAGAAGCGTGTGAAGCTTATCTACATGAGATTGATGATCCAAGATTTCACGTGACCATCGTGAGACCTTCACATACCTATGATGATCATGCACTCATCTTTCAGATCCCCAACTGGGCATACCCATATACACTGCTTCATCGTGTGATTAATGATTTACCCATTGTTTTAGTGGATAATGGAAAATCTAAATGGACGTTGACACACCATGAAGACTTTGCAGAAGCATTCGTTGATCTGTTAGGCAATCCTGACGCATACAATGAAACATATCATCTCACATCAGAATATGTTTATACATGGGATGAGATTACATTAAGTTTATATGAAGCTGTGGGTAAAAGACCTAACATCATCTATATACCTTCTGATGTTGTGTTATCTCATTTCCCGGATCTTGAAGGTCCCTTATTAGGTGATAATATGCATGATGCCATCTTTGATAATTCAAAGATTAAAAAGGTTGCGCCACACTATCAATCAACGATTGATTATCGTGATGTTGCTAAAAAAGCTGTCAAATACTATCTATCTCATCCAGAGTACCAACGAGTTGATGAAGACTTCATGAAACGTTATGATCAGATGATCGTATCTTATAAAGAAAGTCAGTAACGGTCCCTTGGACCGTTTTTTTTCATACTTTTTTTATCTTTATCGTATAATGAATTTATATATGTTATATAAGGGAGAAGACGATGGCACATCAACCGCTCAAACGCAAACTAGCTTTTGCATCCGCTGATATATTCGGTGGGGGATCATTTAACATTATTAACTTTTTATATCCTGGATTCTTAGCCTTAACCGTAGGGATATCACCTTATTGGATTGGTGTTGTCATGCTTGTAGCTCGTTTGTGGGATGCATTTACAGATCCACTGATGGGGCATATATCAGACAGGACATCATCAAAATGGGGTAAAAGAAGAATCTATATGATTTTCGCATCACCCTTTGTATTTATTTCTATGTATTTTTTATTTTTTCCATATGCATTTTCTGAAACAGCACTTCGCGTGATCGCAGTTTTGTTATCATATTTAGTTTTTACTACCGTACAAACATCAGTGATGATTCCTTATTATTCATTATCAAGTGAGATTACATCAGATTATCAAGAACGTGCTGTTTATAACTCATATCGATTAGGTTTTAGCATATTTGCTTCCATCTTATGTGTTGCAGTACCTGGTATCATCGTTGATTTATTTGAATCGGATGCAACTGGTTATCAGGTGATGAGTTTATCATTTGGTCTTTTGTTTGCATTATCTGTCTTAATGACAGGTTTATTTGCACGTGAAGAAATTATCACTCCTCCTGTTGAAACTAAGATGTCTTTTAAGAGTTTAACAAAACCTTTAAAACTCATGCCATTCCGTCAATATTTAGGCATGTTTTTAGTTCTTCAAATGTCGATGGCGATCATGAGTGGTCTTTTCTTCTTTTACATCGATTATCACGTTGTTAAAGATGTAACGGCACAAGGTGAATCTAGCATGGTTGGATTGATTGCAGCTGCATTAATGTTTTCGATGCAAATTGTTGCTTTACCCATCTATATCAAAATGATTGAAAAGATGGGAAAGACCTTCGCGTATCGTTTTGGTGCTTTATTATGGATTGTTTCTGCACTCTTTATTTTAATTATTCCAGCCAATGTGAATCCGATTGCTGTTTATGCGTTAGGTGCTGTCATGGGTTTTGGTATCTCAGGACCTGGTCTTGTACCACATACGATGTATGGTGATGTTGTTGATGCTGGGCAGTTGATGTTTAAAGAGCGTTTAGATGGTCAAATGAGTGGCTTTACCAATTTTATTAATAAGATAGCTCAAGCCGTTGGATTAGCGATTGTGATGTTTTTAATTGGTGTAGCAGGGTTTACTGAAAGAGAACCTGGGGCACCACAAATCTTGAGTCAACCTAATTCAGCTACGCTCATGATTAGATTGATCATGGTGATTGCACCGTTGATTTTTATGAGTATTGGGATGTTGATTTCCTTTAAATATAAGATTAATGCTTCAAGACAAAAAGAGCTTGCAAAAGCTATTGAACATGAAGATAGTGATTACCAAGCATTATTAGATGAGTTATCATCATGAAAAGGCCAAATCCTTTCCTATATATCCCTTTAGCAGGATTACTCAAAGTATTTGCAATCATAAAAGGACAGCGATTTAAGAATCGCCTTAAAATAAAAGGTCCAGCTATTGTTTTATCCAATCACACATCATTTTATGATTTTATTTATACAACGGCTGCTCTTTATCCGAAACGCGTGACGTATTTAGCTGCAAGCAAAATGTTTTATGAAACACAAACCAAATATTTCTTAAAACTAGCTAGAGCAGTTCCAAAGAGTTTAATGCAGGCAGATCCTGTAGCATCCCTCAAGGCATTTCGTGTCTTAAAAAAGAATGGTATTGTTTCTGTTTTCCCTGAAGGTCAAATATCACCATCAGGTAAAACATTAAAGCCATCTTTTTCAATTGCAAAATTTTTAAAGAAAGCTGCTGTTGATGTCTATATCGTTAAACATGAAGGGGCAGGTATTGTTAATCCACCATGGAATAAAAAGACTTATTCTGGCTTAATTGAAACAAGTTATCATCATTTATGTACGCCTGATGAACTTCAAAACCTATCACTAGACGATATATACAACATGGTTTATAATGCCTTGCACTTTGAACCTTCAACCTATTTAAATAACTCATATCACATCTACAAAGATCAATCCATTGAAGGGTTAGAACATGTGATCTACGAATGTCCATCATGTCTTAAGGAAGGACTAGTTTCTAAGGATCATCAATTGGTTTGTCCATCATGTGGTTTAACGTTAACGTATCATTCTGGATTGCTTGAACAAAAAGGTGTTGAACTTTGGTTTAAAGAACAGGAAACAAGATTAAGAAAGATCATTGATCAAATTGAAGAATATAAGATTAGCTCACCCGTCGAACTTCAATCATTTAGAAAAGGCAAATTGATCACCGTTGGCTTTGGAGAGCTCACATTAGATCGTGAGAAGTACACATATCAAGGTACAATTGATGGGCTATCTCAGGAATTACATTTTCATGTGAAAGACATCACAACATTACCCTCTGATATTGGTAGAAATATACAAATCTATCAACATAATCAAATCTATCAGTTTGAGATGAAGAATCCATTTTTACCAACAAAATTTGTTCATGTTGCAGAATTTCTTCATGAAAAGAGTTTAATTGATGTAAGATAGAAGAAGCAATCAAAAAAGTGCATACATCATGTGTAAAGGAGATAATCATGAAAAAAACAAATATCGGTATGATTGGACTAGCTGTAATGGGTGAAAACCTTGTCATGAATATGGCATCCAAAGGTTTTTTAGTCTCAGCGTTTGATATCGATGAAAAGCGTGTTCTAGATTTTAAAGAAGGACGTGCAAAAGGAAAAACGATACAAACTTATACAAACTTAAAAGATTTTGTTCAATCCATAGAAAAACCTAGAAAGATTATGATGATGATCAGAGCTGGTTCACCTGTTGATCAAGTGATTGATCAACTCATTCCACTTGTTGATCAAGGTGATATTATCATTGATGGTGGTAATTCCAATTATCAAGATTCAACACGTCGTACAGAATATTTAAAACAAAAAGGTATTCACTTTATCGGTAGTGGTGTTTCTGGTGGTGAAGAAGGTGCACTCAATGGACCCTCTATTATGCCAGGTGGTTCACCCGAAGCTTGGGAACCCATCAAACCTATTTTTCAAGCTATTTCAGCGGATGTTAACGGTGATAAATGCTGTGAATGGATTGGTGAAAATGGTGCAGGTCATTTTGTCAAAATGGTTCATAATGGTATTGAATATGGCGACATCCAACTGATTACAGAAGCTTATCAATTGATGAGAGATTTACTACAATTATCACATGACGACATGTCAGAGATTTTTAAGGCTTGGAATAAAACAGAACTCGATAGTTACTTAATCGAAATTACAGGTGACATTTTAGCTGTTAAAGATACAGATGGAGAACCACTAGTCACCAAGATTTTAGATAAAGCAGGACAAAAAGGAACTGGTAAATGGACAGCGATTACGTCGTTACAAGAAAACGTGGCATTAACCATGATAACAGAAGCGGTTTATTCACGTATCATTTCATCTCAAAAAGACGAACGAGTTGAAGCAGCTAAAACTTATTCAAAGACGATTAAACCTTATGTTGGTAATAAATTATCCTTTATAGAAGATATTAGAAAAGCGCTCTATGCTGCAAAAATCATCTCGTATGCACAAGGTTATGATCTGATGAGAACAGCAGCTAAAACCTATAACTGGAATTTAAATTATAGTGGAATTGCTAAAATATGGCGCGGTGGATGTATCATTCGCTCTGCATTCTTAAATAACATTAAAGAAGCGTATGAAAAGAACCCACAATTATCCAATTTAATTATGGATGATTTCTTTAAAAATCAGATAAAAGATCTTTTAGATTCATGGCGCAAAGTTGTTGGTACAGCTGTCATTAATGGCATTCCAACACCAGCTATGTCATCTGCATTAAGTTATTTTGATTCATACACAACAGCCTCATTACCCGCTAATTTACTTCAGGCACAACGTGATTACTTTGGTGCGCACACCTATGAAAGAGTTGATCAGCCTAAGGGTAAGTTTTTCCATACCAATTGGACAGGACGTGGAGGCGATACATCATCAACCACCTACAATAGTTAAAAGGATATTAGAAAAAGAAAATTCTATTTAAAGCAAACCTTAAAGATAAGTCTGTGGTTATTATAGGCAGTGCAGGTGTTTTAGGTAGTGATTTTGCAAGAGCAATTACACAATGTGATGCCAAAGCAGCTATCTTAGATTTATCTGAAGAAAAAGCAAAAGAACTTGCTGAAGATTTAAATAAGCAAGGCTACAAAGCTATAGGTGTAAACGCTAATGTTTTGGGAAAAGAATGGCTTAAACAAGCAAGACAAGAGGTTTTAAAAGCTTTTGGTCAACAGATATTCTAATAAATGGCACAGGTGGAAATCATCCACGTGCTACAACAACTGATGAAATTATCAACAAAGAAACATTTGGTCAAGAAGGTAATAAGAGTTTCTTTGATTTAAACTTAGACAGCTTTAATTTTGTTTTTGGTCTAAATTTCACAGGAACGTTATTACCAAAACGACTATTAGCAGCAGATATGGTTGAAAAAAAAGAATCTGTTATTTTAAACGTGAATTCCAAAAGAAATAGCCTATGTCAAAGCGATGGAAATCAAGGATCAAGCTGATCTTATTTTAAAGAGATAAGCGATAAAAACGATTTCATACATAAAGTACTTTCTATCACCGGTAGAGTGTGCTACAATATATGTAATTTCATAACAACTATCAAGAAGACGGGAGAGATATAGCTCGATGAACGTCTACCAACCAGTTTATATAAACAAGGTGGTAAAGCTATAAACGATGGGACATCAAAGATGACAAGCCTATCGTTTCGATAGGTTTTTTTATTGAAAAAGGAGAATTTATCATGATTGAACTTAAAGACATTCAACATATATATCATCAAAAACATGAATCATTTCAAGTCTTAAAAGACGTAAATATAACCATTTATGACAAAGAGATCATCGGCATAGTTGGTTATTCTGGTGCTGGTAAGAGTACATTGATCAGATTGATGAATGGTCTCATTAAACCTACATCAGGACATGTAATTGTTGATGATGTCATCATCAATGATTTCAATCGTCAGGAGCTTAATCGAATGCGACAGAGCATGGGCATGATTTTCCAGCACTTCCATTTGGTCTTTTCAATGACGGTTTATCAAAATATTATGTTAGCTTTAAACATCGGAAATTATCCGAAAGAACAAAGTGAAAAACGAGTTCATGAACTTTTGGAACTCGTAGGTTTAAAAGATAAAGCTAAAAGATACCCCGTTGAACTTTCAGGTGGTGAAAGACAGAGGGTTGGTATTGCCCGTGCTCTTGCGAATCACCCTAAGTATTTACTTTGTGATGAAGCGACATCTGCACTTGATCAAAAAACAGCACATGATATTGTTTTATTGCTAAAAGATATTCAAGAAAAAACAGGGATTACAATCATTTTTATCAGTCACCAAATTGATGTTATCAAGGATTTATGTGACCGTATCATCGTGATGAATCAAGGTGTCATCATTGAAGACAAACGAGCAAAAGAACTGTTCACAAAACCTACATCTGAGGTCACGAGAGCCTTAATTAAATCGTTAATCTATGAACCAAAAGATCAAAGTCAGACGATTTATGAACTGATTTATGATCATAAAAACAGTGACTCCATGACATTATCTGACATGATTAAAACATTTGATGTTGATGTTAACATCATGTTTGCTAAAACATTGGAATTAAAAGATGAAAATATTGGTTATCTCTACCTTCAAATTCAAGGTATAAGACAAGAAGAAGCCATTAACTATCTAAAAACATGTGGCGTGGAGGTTAATCGTTATGTTTGATGAACATATTAGAAAACTTTTTGTTGAAGCCTTAGGTGAAACGCTATTTTTAGTTTTTGGTACAGGGTTATTCGTTTTAGTTATTGGACTCATCATTGGATTTTTTCTATACGCTTCAGAACCAAGCTCTCTTTTTGGAGAAAAGCGATCAGTTAAAATCTTTCATCGTGTACTAGCTACCATCAATGATATTGCTCGTTCCATCCCTTTCATTATTTTATTGATTTTACTTATTCCAGTAACCAGAATTCTTGTGGGGACCATGTTAGGGGCACGAGCAGCACTTCCCGCACTGATCATCAGTGCAAGTCCTTTCTTTGCAAGGGTTGTTCACATGTCACTTCGTGAAGTATCAAAAGATACGCTTGAAGCACTGGAAGCGATGGGAGCATCATTTTTCACAACCTATAAAGTTATTTTTAAAGAGGCTTTATCAGGTTTGGTTTCAGGTTTTACACTGACATTAGTCACATTGGTAGGATTTATGTCAGCTGCAGCAGTTATTGGTGCAGGCGGACTAGCTTATTTAGCCTATGAATATGGTAAATTTGGCAACAACTATCCACTGATGTATCTATCGATTGGAACCATTTTATTAATCGTCTTAATGATTCAAGTTACGGGTGACTTTTTTGCTAGAAGACTTGATCACACACAAAAAAAACAGGAGAAAAACATATGAAAAAAATCTTATATATCTTTACTTTTCTTTTTACAGTTATTACGTTAACAGGATGCTCAGCTTCAGATGAACAAACACTAAAGGTGATTGCAACAAGTGTACCACATGCTGAAATTTTAGAATTTGCCAGACCTTATCTTTTAGATAAAGGTTATGACTTAGATATCGTAATTACATCTGATTATTATTTACCCAATCCTGCAGTTGCTGCAGGGGATGCAGATGCAAACTTTTTTCAACACATACCCTTTTTAGATCGTTACAACAGCGAAAATGAAAGTCGTCAACTCGTGATTGCTTCACGTGTGCATATTGAACCTATTGGATTATATAGCAAAACCATCTCAAACCTTAATGATATTCCTAATGGAGCAACCGTTTTATTCTCAAATTCAGTCTCTGATCATGGACGAGCACTCAACTTGCTTCGTAGTGCAGGGTTAATTACTCTATCGGAATCATTTGATATTTTGTCAACACAGATCAATTTTAATGAAGTGATCACGTCCAATCCGAAAAATTTAGTATTGCGCAGTGATGTTGCACCAGATCTTTTGATCTCTGCATACAATGCCAATGAAGCATCTCTTTATATCATTAACTCGAATTATGCACTTGAAGGCGATTTAAATCCTGCAGAAGATTCTCTCTTCATTGAATCAACAGTAGATAATCCATATGTCAATATTGTAGCAACCACCCAAGCTTTGCTTGAATCACCTAAAATTAAAGCATTAATTGAAGTATTAGCCTTACCAAAAGTTAAGGCATACATTAATGAACATTATGCTGGAAGCGTCATTCCAGCATAACTTAGGCGAAGGATGGATCGAAAGATGCATCCTTTTTCTTTCGTTTATATTGTCTCATGGGTCGTTTACATGTTATCATGAGAATGTATTCATATCACTTTACGGAGGATAACCATGATTGGTCATATCAAGGATTTACAAGCTAAAATATTAACAAGTACAGAAGTTAAGGACGCATCAATTAAAGTGTTAGTTTCACCACAAGAAGGTTGGCAAGGCCATGTGTTAAGAGTTTTAGATGTTGAAAAAGGTGGACATACACCTAAACATCAGCATCCTTGGTATCATGTTAACTACATCATCAAAGGTGAGGGAGAACTCATGATTGATGGTAAAGTTGAAAAGGTGTCAGCAGGATCTTACGCGTACATTCCAGGCAATACCATACATCAGTTTCGAAATGTTGGAGAAGATACATTTTCATTTATTTGTATCGTTCCTGAAGAAGGCCATAAGTAAAATTATCATTCAGTTTAATTAAGGAATGGTGCCTAGCATCATTCCTTTTGTCTATGGAATAATATGTGTGATACAATCATACTGATGAGAGGTAAAGACATGTTAAAAGCTATTATCTTTGATATGGATGGCACGCTTATTGATAGCGATGAACTCGTGCTTAAAATCTATGAAACACTTATACATAAATATCCATCAAAACACCCATTTGAAGCACTTGATTTGGGTGATGTTTTCGCATCTTCATACCCTGAGGTTTTAAGCATGTTATATGACGATGCCAAAGAAGAATATATAAACTTTATTCATGAAATACATCAATCCTTAAAGAATCGATACATCAAAGTTTTTCCTGGTGTGAAGGAACTTTTAGAAACGCTGAAACAAAGAGGTTACAAACTTGGTTTACTTACTTCTGAACTAAGAAGTATTGCGCTAGATGAACTCAACATATTAGGTATTGATCATTTTTTTGATCATATCATCGCATTCGATGATGTTAAGATGGGTAAACCAGATCCCGAAGGTTTATTTCATATGATGGACTATTTTAAATGTCAGCGTCATGAACTCGTTTATATAGGTGATCAAAGATCGGATGGTTTAACTGCACGATATGCTTCAGTTTATGGAATCCTGATGGACTGGAATCGCAATAAACCTTTATCATATCAACAATTATTTTCACATATTGCTTATCAACATCACGATGTACTAAAGATCATAGATTATCTTGAAGCATCGTTCATCACCATGCCAAATAAAGGCAGTTTAAAGATTGTTCAGTTTACGGATCTTCATTTGATGAACGACGAAAAAGATATACTTACTTATCAACTCATGACAGATATCATCAATCATGAGAAACCTGATGTGATTGTTTTAACAGGTGATCAAACCATGAGTGAGAAAGCTGTTATTCTATATCAAGAGTTAGGTTTATTTATGGATGAATTTAAGATTCCTTATACGTTTGTCTTTGGAAATCATGATACAGAGCATGGCATCACATATCAGATGTTAATCGATGCGATTTCTAAATCATCAACATCAATGTTTGAACAAGGTCCCAAGCATTTGGGATACAGTAATCATGTCATTAGAATTGAAGATGAAAATCATCAACTCTGTTCAACACTCATCATGCTTGATACACATATTGATGACACCTATATGATTAATGGTGAGCCCACATGGGGTTATGGTATGCTTTCAGATGATCAAATTAACTGGTATGAACAGATGACAAAAATTTATCCAGTTCCACATCTCGTTTTCTTCCATATACCCATTTTTGAGGTTAGAGAAGCTAACAAAGAGTGTGGTGAGTATTTAGAAAAACCATCAACACCCCCTGTAAAAAATAGGTTTTTGGATGTTGCAAAAAAACAACATGCAAAAGGCATGTTTTATGGTCATGATCACTACAATGATTTTATCTATCATGAGGATGATATTTTGCTTGCATATGGTAGAGTCAGTGGGCACTATGATTACGGTGCTCCAGGATTTCCTAAAGGGGCACGTGTGATCAAAATCGATCAAAAATTAAACCTAAAAACATACGTTATTCTTCATCAAGACATCAAAAAAACATGATCAATTGACCATGTTTTCTTTTTTATTTGAGTAATTTTCTAATTAATTTTTCTTTTTTCTGCGAGTAAGGTGGATAAGCAATAGGTAAATCCAACCAGGTACTACGTTTGATATAACCTTTCATATGAGAGAAAATCTCAAATGAATATTTACCATGATAAGCACCCATTCCGGATGCACCCACACCACCGAAGGGGAGATAAGGATTGCTGACATGCATGAGTGCATCATTATATGCACCACCACCAAAAGAGATTTTCTCCCATATCTTTTGGTAAAGCTCTTTTCTCTTAGAGAACAAATAGAGTGCTAAAGGTTTTTCCTTTGTTTTGAGCAGTTCGATGAGTTGATCTTCATTATCATAGGAAAGAACAGGTAGAATGGGACCAAATATTTCTTCCTGCATCACAGGGTCATCCCAAGTGACATCCTTTAAAACAGTTGGACTGATGTGTAATTTATCAGCATCGACACGGTTCTCATTAGTGACCTTTTGCTTGTTGATTAGATTTAAAAGACGATTAAAATGTCTTTCATTGATGATTGTTCCAAACTCATCATAGTTTTGATAAAAAGCTATAATCACGTCATTTAATTCTTTAATGAACTGATCATGGATCTTTTGATGGGCATAAATATAATCTGGAGCAATACATGTTTGACCAGCGTTCGTAAATTTAGCGAATGCAATTCGACGGGCAGCAACCTTGAGATTAGCCGTATGATCAATGATCGTTGGACTTTTGCCACCTAGTTCAAGTGTTACAGGTGTTAAATGTTTTGCTGCAGCTTCATAAACGATTTGACCAACCTTGGTACTACCGGTGAAAAAAATATGATCAAAGGGTAATGATAAAAGTTCACTTGTTACCTCTTTTTCACCTGTAAACACTTTTAAGTAAGCTTCATCGAAATGATTGTTAATCAAATTGAGAAGTACCTTCTCGGTTTCTTTAGCAAATTCAGAAGGTTTTATAATGGCTGTATTACCAGCAGCGATGGCACCAATCAGTGGTTCAATAATCAGTTGAAATGGGTAATTATATGGACCGATAATTAAAACAGTACCTTTAGGTTCAGGATAAATATATGATGATGTATTGAGCTGATAAAAAGGTGTCTTAACACGTTTGGGTTTCATCCATTGTTTAAGTCTTTTTTTTACTTTTTGAATGGAGTGAAGACTAAATCCAATTTCAGTTGTATATGCTTCAAAAGAAGATTTATTCAAATCCTTTTTGAGTGCACGCATGATATCATCTTCATTCTTGACGATAAGATGATATAATTGTGTTAATTTTTCGATGCGGAAATCATATGATTTCGTTTGATCAGTTAGAAAAAATGCTTTTTGTTTTGAAAAAACGTCTTTCATAGACTCAACCCCTTTGAGATTTATTATAACATGAAGCAGTAGATAAAGTGGGTAAGATGATGTTATAATGAAACAGGTGATTTCAATGAAGAAAGTAATCGTTATTGGTGGTGGAGCCTCTGGTTTAATGGCTGCAATCACCGCCAAAAATCAACAAGCAGATGTCTTAATATTAGAGCGCAATAATAAATTGGGCAAAAAAATATTAGCTACCGGAAACGGTCGGTGTAATTTTACCAATGTGGATGCGACTGAAATGCATTATAATCATCCTTATTTTGTAAAACCTGTATTTGAACAAATGAATCCTAAAAAGACCGTTTCATTTTTTGAAACATTAGGTATTGTACCTAAAGTAGAAGACGAAGGAAAAACATACCCGCTTTCTGAACAAGCATCATCGATTGTTGATGTTTTAGTCTATGAAGTTGAACAGCTCAACATCCCTGTGATCTATGAAGCAAAAGTCATCAAGATTGAAAAACACGATCAATATGCAATCACCTTAGAAAATGAAACATCATATCAAGCGGATAGTGTCATAATTGCGACCGGAGGTATGGCAATGCCTAAAAGTGGTAGTGATGGTATTGGATATACCCTTGCGCAATCTTTGGGTCACAAAGTAACCTCGATCTTTCCTGCACTTGTTAAGCTCGAACTTGAAAGCCCTTATTTAAAAGCCATGGATGGTGTGAAGTTTCCTGGAACAGTTGAACTCATGCACCAAGGTGTATCACTTCAAAAAGAATTTGGCGATGTCTTATTTACGAAATATGGCATCAGTGGTCCCACCATTTTGCAATTATCTCGTAGAGCTAATGCTTTACTTCAAGATAAACAAAAAGTATCTGTTAAGGTCATCTTAGTTCAAAAACTAGACCAGCGTGATGTTGCAAAACGTTTCCAACTTTTAAAAGATAAATCCATTGAATTTAGTCTGATTGGTTTAATACATAAACGTATGATTCATCCGATATTAAAAGAATCTGGTATAGATTCTCATCAAGCGGTTAAAGATGTTCCTAAAGAGAAGATGAATCAACTCATCCATCTATTATTTGACTGGCAGTTTAACATTATAGGATCTAAAGATTTTGATGATGCTCAAGTCACAGCAGGTGGTATCGATATAAAAGATATCAATCCTCAATCACTTGAATCAAAGTTAATGAAAGGTCTATATTTCTGTGGTGAAGTATTAGACATCGATGGTTTGTGTGGCGGTTATAATCTTCAATGGGCATGGTCATCGGGATATGTAGCAGGAAAATACGCATCAAAACTTGTCTGAGCCCTCAGGGCTCTTTTTATTTAAGGAATTCTTAAGAATTGTGAAGAAATTTTGTACTCTTTTTATGCTAAAATGACGATAAAGGCAATATGTTAGGTAGATGACATGGATAAAATTCTAAAAGATCATATTCACCTACAAGATGATATTGAACACTTAGATGCATATCATGAATTCATTGGCAGTATGGATATCGCGATGTGGCACTTGGACATGACTGAAGGTGTATTAACACCTTATTTTGGTCTTGACAAACTCTTAGGATATCACGATGTGACACAACTAACATCTACTGAGTTTTGGAAAAACCAATGGCATCCTGATGATAAAGATCTAATTTTAAAACGTATTCATGCATGTTTTGAAGACAAGAAAACAGATTTTGATATCATGCATCGCATTAAGCATCAAAGTGGTAATTACTTATGGTTCTACACAAAAATAAAGATTGAATATCATGAAGGTAAACAGCCATCATTTATAGCTATAAGTATCAACATTGACAAACTCTATGATAAAAGACAAAATTTGATCTTAGAAAAAGAAACCTATTCAACCTTCCTGAAAGCAACACAAGCAGCAACTTGGATATGGAATGTTCAAACACATGAAACCATTTTTGATGAACGATGGGCTCAAATGCTTGGATATAGCCTTGAGGAGTTAAGTCCTGTAGGTCTAGTCACATGGGAAAGCCTTGTCCATCCTGATGATCTCGATTTAGCCTATAAGCAAATCAATCAAGCTTTTCTCAATCCTTCATCCTATTATGTGGCAGAGTATCGGATGAAACATAAAGATGGACATGATGTTTGGATCTCTGATCGTGGCCAAGTTATCTCATGGACAGATGATCACAAACCCTTGCAGATGGTTGGTATTCATTTAGACATCTCCGAGATGAAACATCTCGAATTGGAAATGCGTCAACGTGAAAAACATTATCGTTATTTAATTGATAGCAGTTATGACATCATTTATACACTCGATGTCGAAGGCAATATCACATTTACATCATCTGCATGGCAGCGTATCTTAGGACATGATATCGAAGAGACGAAAAAACATACATATCGTGATTTTATCCATCCAACAGATGACAAGCGTCTCGATTCATTTTTCTCTCATATCTATCAAAATCAAGAAGCATTTGAGATTACTGAACTTCGGTTAAGAGATCATAAAAACCAATATAAGTGGTTTAATACAAGTGCCTCACCTATGACAGATGATTATGATCATGTCATTGGATTTGTTGGCACATTACGTGATATCACACAGCACAAAGAGTTAGAAAATCAACTTTCAGTCGAACGTGATCTATTTAAAAAAACGTTATTATCAGTGAGTGATGCTGTTATCTCAACAGATCATCAAGGTAATATTGCAGTCATCAACTCAAATGCAGTGAAACTGATTGGTGTTTTAGAAAATGATGTGAAACATCAACCATTATGGTCTGTCTTAAACATTTACTTTGAAGATGAGGAAGACATGCATGAGAAAATATTGAAAACAAAAAAAGAAATATTTATTTCACATGCAACCTTGCTGAATCAAAAAGGAAAGCGACTTGATATCGAAATGAGCATTTCACCTATTCGAGATCAAGGTAAAAAACAAGAGGGAATTGCTATTGTCTTCAGAGATGTGTCTGATAAACTCAAAAAACAAAAGGAAATTGAATTCTTAAGTTACCATGATTATCTAACAGGTTTATATAATAGACGTTATATGGATCAAGCGATTCAAGATTTGGATAAAGATCGATATTTACCGTTAGGATTTATGGTTTTTGATGTGAACAATTTAAAAGAAATGAATGATGAATATGGACATCAAGCAGGTGATGACCTGCTTAAAAAAGTGTGTCGGTTAATCGAATCATCTATCGAATCTAAAGACATTTTAGGACGCATGGGGGGAGACGAATTCTTACTCCTACTTCCTAACACAACAGATGATGATGTATACGTGCTCAAACACAAATTAATCAATGTGTTTAATCAAGAAGAATTTAGAAGCATAAAACTATCAGTTGCTTTAGGTTACGCAATCAAAACAAATGCAGATGATGATGTATATCAAATCATGAAGGTAGCGGATGACTTTATGTATTATCACAAACGATCAAAAAATGTTTAAATGCGGGATGGATGTCCATCCCTTTTTTATTTTCATGTTATAATCATCTTGGTTTTCAGGGGGTCACTATGAAAATTAAGGCACTGTTATTATTAGTCATCATCTACATCAGTTTCATCGCATTGGGTTTACCTGATGCGCTTTTAGGATCTGCATGGAACTTGATTCGTATGGATTTAAATACTTCTTTACAGACCTTAGGAGTTATGACGGTAACCGTCTACATTTTTTCTATTCTATCAACATTTAATGCACCACGTATTTTAAGATGGTTCCAGACCAAATGGATTACGTTTGTTAGTATTCTTGCAACAGGTATTGCACTTGTTTTAATCAGTCGTGTGACATCTTTTTACCATATGTTATTTTTTGCGTTACCACTTGGAGCTGGTGCAGGAGCTATCGATGTCTCTCTCAATCATTATCTAGCATCACATTACAAAGCTAAACACATGAATTATCTACATTCATTCTACGGTGTTGGTGTGACGTTAGGACCAACGATTATGGCTTATACGCTGCGCCAAGAACAGTGGCGTTTAGGTTATGTCATCGTCGGTTCGATTTTGGTTGTGATTGCATTATGCGTACTTTTCTCATTTAAATTATGGAAAAAAGAGGATCACGAAGAACGACAAGAAAATCACCGCAAGGTGACCATTAAAGATATTCTAAAGACGAAAGGTGCTTTAGAAAGTATCTTTATCTTCTTGATCTATGTTCATATTGAATCTTTAAGTGGTGTTTGGGTAGCAAGCTACTTCTTTATTGAAAAAGAAGTTAATTACGCAACGGCAGCACTGTTTACAACAACGTTTTATCTTGCACTGACCGTAGGTAGACTTTTAAGTGGTTTTTTATCTAACCAACTTAAACCGAATGTATTAGTTAGAATTGGTGAAGCACTCTTATTTATTTCAGGTGTTCTGATGATCATTAAATTTGATGCTGTTTGGATTTATTTCTTCATCATCTTTATCTTTGGTTTAGGTGCCGGTCCTATTTTCCCAAACATGATGTTTATGAATTCTCATGTTTTTGAAAAGTATAAGTTGAGTAAGATTATCAGTCTTCAAATGGGGATTGGATATATGGGGTTTGGACTACTCACACCTCTGGTTGGATTATTCTTTGGTAAAGTGAGTATTTTCTATTATCCCTTTTTCATCTCATTGATGAGTTTCATTTTGATTTTAATGACCATATCATATCGAAAGCACACCCAACATCTAAGTGATTCGATAGGTATTCAATAAACAAAAAAACGTCACACCATGACGTTTTATATTTTATTATTCAATAGCTTCTAAATTACTCATGTGTACTAAAAACTGTTTTTTATTCATATCTTGAATTAAAGCTGCATAGCCACGATGAATGTAAAGAATTTCATAGTGGTTATTAAGCACAATCTCATCGATTTCTTGGATGGGATAAGCACGATGTCCTTCAACAAAACTGATGAAACGCTTAGGTATGATTCTTTTTTTACAATAGTAACCTTTACCCCATATGAATAAAGGCAACCTGATATTTTTATGAAAATAAGTTGGGTAATGTAATTTGTTATCCAAAGTGACCACTTTGAATTTACCTTGCATGCATAAACGGTAGTTTTCTCTAATGCGTGTGATGGTCAAGTACCAAAACCCGATGGTACCAACAATAAAGATAATAAGTCCTTCTGAGAAGATATGGTTGTAGAGCATAGCCAAGTATGCAAATGCAACAAGAGCAATCATTTCGATTAAAACAAAAAAGATGATGCTCGCATAATAGGATTTTCTAAGTTTCTCAATGATCATGACTCGACCCCCTTACACTCTTTATACGAGAAAATAGGTGATTTTATTGGAAAATATACTAATTTTAAAGCATTGAAGTTCAAAGTATTATATAATGATAATAAAGGATGTGATGATATGCTTCAATCTAACAGTAACACATCAGCGGCGAAGGTTCAACGAATATACTTTATTGTGTCATGGTCCATGGTTTTAGTCAGTTCGGTTTTATTTATTTTAGGTTATAGCTTCACCAAAGCTGTCCAAAGTGCACCACGTATTATCTTGTTGTTTGCTACATATTTTTTATATTACCATCTAGCACATATCATTTTCGGTATTGGTTCTCTCTTTTATTATATCGGACTTATCCGAAAAAAACTTATTTCTATGAAAATTACCAAAACTATTTTTGGAATTCTTTTCACACCCATCAGTGCCATCATACTGTATATGGCAATAATTTTGTTAGCGTTATCAAATTGTTCAGGGTCATAAAATATTTCACAAAGCATTCTAAATCCTCTAAATTGTGTTATACTTCAATTATTATTGACGATTAGGAGGGCTTTTTATGGATGCCATTATTAGAGTTGATCATCTTGTTAAGAGCTATGGAGATATTAAAGCAGTTCAAGATATTTCTTTTCTTGTCAGAAGAGGAAGTCTTTTTGCTTTTCTAGGACCCAATGGTGCAGGAAAATCAACTACGATTAACGTGATGACAACACTACTTGATGCTGATTCAGGTCAAGTCTATTTAAATGAACGAACTGAAGAAGCATATTTCAGACAAAAAATAGGTGTTGTATTTCAAGGTAATGTTTTAGATGATGACTTGACAGTCAAAGAAAATCTTATTCTTCGTGGTGCACTATACTTAAACTCAAAGAAAGCTGTTAAAGAACGCTATGATGAATTATGTGAATATCTTCATTTGAGTGAATTTGAAAATCAACGATTTAAAACACTTTCGGGTGGTCAAAAAAGAAGAGCTGAAATTGCACGTGCACTCTTTTCAAATCCAGAAGTTTTACTCCTAGATGAACCAACAACAGGATTAGATCCTGAAACACGACAATTGGTGTGGAAGGTTATTGAAGATCTTCGGACAAATAAACACATGACCATTTTTCTAACCACACACTACATGGAAGAAGCAGCAAACGCTGATCATGTCGTGATTATCAACAAAGGTGTGATTGTTGCTGAAGGTACACCTGCACAATTAAAAGATAAATACTCTCAAGATCGTTTAAAGATTGTTCCTCGTGATAAACAAAAGATGCGAGACTTCTTAGATTCAAACAAACGTTTTTATCAGAAAATAGCAGATCAGTTTGTTATTCCTGTCGAAGATAGCCAAGAAGCCATTAAAATCATTGATCTCATCAGAGATAATATTTTACAGTTTGAAATGATTCAAGGAACCATGGATGATGTTTTCATCGAAGTGATTGGAGGCGACATTCATGAATGATTTAATGAGTTTAGTTAAGCGTAATACGTTAGCTTTTTTAAGAGATAAAGCAGCTGTTTTCTTTTCATTCTTATCAGTCATTATTTTATTAGCCCTCTATTTTTTGTTCATAGGTAAACAATATACCTCTGATTTAACGATGGTATCTGATGACATGAAGATCTTTCTATCAGTGGGTGTTATCATGGGTGGAGTCCTTGTCATTAACACCGTATCACTTTCTTTAGGGGTTATGGGTAATATTATTACAGACCTTCAGTTTAAACGACTTGATGCGTTTTTAGTTACACCTGTTAAGCGTTATAAGATTATCCTATCTTACTACATTACTTCAATCATCGTAACTGCAGTTTTGACACTGATCATGTGGCTCTTAACTATCTTATATGTGGGTATCTTCTCAGGTTATTGGTATACATTCTTAACTATTATCAAAGTATCTGGTTTACTGATTTTCTATACGTTTATTTCAGCAACTTTAATGATTTTCCTAACCACAATTTTAAAGAGTGTCAATGCTTTTGGTGCTCTATCTGGTGTATTAGGTACATTTATTGGCTTCATCAGTGGAATTTATATGCCACTCTTTGTATTAGGAAAATCTATGGTATATGTTGCATCAGTGGTTCCTTTTACACACATGACCATTTTATTAAAACAGGTTTTATTAAAAGAACCATATGCTTTATTACCTGGAGAAATGGTTTATGAGATTTCAAGTTTTTATGGAACAAATGAAGTGGGCGTATTAGGATTAGATGTCAATCTCTTTTGGATATTACTCGTTTCACTTTTACTTTCATTCCTACTACTTTATTTGGCTTATCGGAATATGAGTAGAAAAATGACAAAATAATTTAAATTATGCTAAGTCAATCAGCAGAACAAAGAGCTTTCTTTCGAACATTTCGAAAAAGCTTTTTTTGTTCATGACAATCACTTTGAATAAGAAAAACTAAGCCATGATGATGACATATCGCAATCATCGTAAAATGATTTACTAAAAAAGTCTATGGATGTGTTTCTTTGCAATATCTTTACATTCGTTGACTTTTATCTTTACATAATAATTCATAAACTAAACTTGGTTAGAAAATATAAAGGAGTTATACATTTATGAAAAAATTATTTTTAGGTTTAATCTTAGTATTTTCAATTGTTCTATCATCATGTACAGAAGATCCAAATGTAGATCCTAATGGATTTGATGCAAATGCAACAATTAGTGTTTATACACGTGATACATCAAGCGGCACACGTGCTGGATTTATGGAAAAAATAGGATTTGAAGAAGCTGCATCAGATGATTCAGTACTTGTTGATGGTTTTGTTATCGCGGGTAACTCAGAAATTATCGCTGCAGTTCAAGATGATGTGAACGCGATTGGGTATGTTTCACTATCTACAGTTGATACAACTTTATTTAAAGCACTCAACTTTGATACTGTAGAACCTACTGAAGCTAATGTTTTATCAGAAGATTATAAATTAGCACGAAAATTTAACTACATGTTACGTGATGATTACTCTGTCTATGGTGATTTAGCAGATGAATACGAAGCGATTTCAAAAGCATTCGTTGCTTACATGGGTTCAACAGAAGGTTTAACAACCATTAAGGCTGCTGGTGGTATTGTCGATGTTTCTAAAGGAACACCTTGGAACACACTCAAAGTAGATCATCCTGTTTGCGAATTAGACAACAGTGCGCTAACGGTTAAGTTTGGTGGTTCTGATTCAGTTGAAAAGATTGCCAAAGCATTAAGTGCAGATTTCGCACCTAAGTGTGGGAACTTCACACCAGAACATAACCACACTGGATCATCTAATGCCTATAAAGGCTTAAATGGAGCAAATGCTGCAGTGGGTGATGCACTCTCCATCATGATTGGTTTTGCATCACGTGAATTCAAAGATTCAGAACCTGCAGATATTAAAGGTGTTGTTGCAATTGATGCGATTGTAGCCATCACTAATCTTAATAATCCAGTCAATAACATGAGTGCATACGACTTAAAACAAATTTATTCTGGCGAAGAATCAACATGGAAAACATTTGTTGAACGCCAACAATTTGATTCAGAAATTAAAGTATACACACGTGATACATCAAGCGGTACACGTGCTGGATTTATGGAAAAAATAGGATTTGCAGAAGCTGCATCAGATGATTCAGTACTTGTTGATGGTTTTGTTATTGCAGGCAACTCAGAAATTATTGCTGCAGTTCAAGATGATGTGAATGCCATAGGTTATGTGTCACTCTCTACATTAGATGCATCACTGTTTAAAGGTTTAATGTTTGAAGGTGTTGCACCAACAGAAGCTAACGTATTATCGGGTGAATACTTGTTAGCACGTAGATTCAATTACATGTTACGTGATGATTACTCGGTTTATGGTGATTTATCAGATGAATACGAAGCTATCTCTAAAGCATTTGTTGCTTACATGAGTTCAACCGAAGGTTTAACAACCATTAAGGCTGCTGGTGGTATTGTCGATGTGACACAAGGAACACCATGGAATACCCTAAAGGTTGATCATGCGATATGTTCCCTAGATAACAGTGCGCTTACGGTTAAGTTTGGTGGATCTGATTCAGTTGAAAAGATTGCAAAAGCATTAAGTGCAGATTTCGCACCTAAGTGTGGAAACTTCACACCAGAGCATAACCACACCGGATCATCCAATGCCTATAAAGGTTTAAATGGTGCCAATACTGCAGTAGGTGATGCACTCTCCATCATGATTGGTTTTGCCTCACGTGAATTCAAAGATTCAGAACCAGCAAACATCAAGGGTGTTGTTGCAATTGATGCGATTGTAGCCATTGTTAATCTAGACAATCCATACGACAACATAACTGCATCAACACTTAGAAAAATTTATGAAGGTGACATTGAAACTTGGGATGTATTGTCTTAATTTTGAAAATGAAAATGAGATAAAGCGCCAATCTATGCGATTGGTGTTTTGCTTTAGAACTTGAGGTGCATTATGCAAAACATTCAGTCTTACATTACTCCAAAAAAAATACGTCAAAAAAATAAACGCGATCATATATTTAGGATGATTTTTCAAGGTGCAAGTTTACTTTCTGCTTCCTTTGTGATCATGATTGTTATCATTATTTCCTTAAAAGGTATCAATCCCCTTATACGATCGTATGAAGGTTTTAACAATGTTACAGGAATCGTTACACTTCAACCGATTAATGCATTTAGATTCTTAACAGGTATGCAATGGTTGAATGGCCCAGTCGGTGCATCAAGTGCATATGCTGTTGGATTTGCTATTGTGAACACGATCATTGCAGTTATCTTGTCACTTATACTTACCATTCCAGTTGCTGTCATGACAGCATTATTAATTGCAAAAGTTGCACCTAAAAAAGTAGCTAATGCGTTAAGAACTGTGGTTGAATTGCTCGCATCTATTCCATCGATCATCTATGGTGTCATTGGTTTAGGTGTTATAACAAATCTTGTCTCATGGATAGGTACAGTTTTTGGTATTCAAACTGCAGCAGGATTATCACTATTATCAACTATCATTGTTTTATTTATGATGACATTACCAACCATCACTGCGGTTGCTGAAACTGCAATCAGATCTGTTCCACAAGATATTATCGAAGGTTCACTCGCTCTTTCTGCATCCAAGATGCAAACGTATTTCAAGGTTGTTTTAACAAGTGCAAAAAGTGGTATTTTTGCTGGTATTATCTTAGGCGTTGGTCGTGCACTTGGTGAAGCTACAGCTGTTTCCATGGTCTCTGGTAATTCATTTAGTGGGGTTACATTTAACCTTTTAGCTACGACATCCACATTGACATCACGTATGTTACTAGGCATTAAAGAAACTTCTGGTATAGACTATGATATACGTTTTTCAGTCGGTCTTGTATTAATGGTTGTGATTTTTGTTACCAATATCTCATTGAAATGGGTTATGAAGAAGGCAGGTAACATCGATGAAGCGTAAATCCATATCCAAGAAAAAAGCTTATGATCGTACGATGTCAACCCTTGTTTATATGTTTGGATCAATTGGTGTCATCATTCTAGGCATGGTTATCACCTATGTCATGCTTACAGGATTTAAACTTGTCAAATGGGATACGATTATGGGTGATTCACAAACGATTAATACCAATGTGTTTTTAGATGTAGGACCTGGTGAATATATCGCAACCACTGAACTTAGTGATGACATCTTTTACTCGGAATCTTGGGGTCTAGGTCTTATAGATGCTATTGATCGCGAAGGACATAAGATTGTCGAAGTTGCCTATGTTCATCCTGATAGTCCATTTGTGACTTCATTGGATAAAAATAATGAAGATGAGAATGGAAATCCTGTGATCATCAAAGTAAAAAAAGATACAGCGCTTCAAAGCATTATCATGGATAACTATACACAGTTCGCATTTTATTCTGATGGTGCTGAAGTGATGCGCAACAAGCTAGATCAAAATACACAAATTGATGATTTAACCGTTCAAATTGTTGGTGGAGGTATCAGAGGATCAATTATCACAACACTTTGGATGATCGTATTGACATTAGCGTTAGCAGTACCTATAGGAGTTTCCACCGCGATCTACTTTAATGAGTATGCTAAAAAGAATCGATTAACAACAATTATCAGAGGCCTTGTCGATATGTTAACTGGTGTACCATCCATCATTTATGGATTATTAGGTGCGGCCATATTTGTTCCGCTACTCAACCGTATCATAAACACAGGCGGTGGTTCAATATACAGTGGGGCTTTAACACTCGCAGTCATCTTACTGCCAACCATTATCAAATCGACAGAAGAAGCACTTAAAATAATACCTGATGATTTAAGAAAAGGTTCGCTTGCTTTAGGTGCCAACAAAACACAAACGATTTTCAAAGTTGTTCTACCGAATGCAACGCCAGGCATATTGACCGGTATCTTACTGGGTATAGGACGAATCATGGGTGAATCTGCAGCGCTCATCTTCGCTGTTGGTGCGGTAATTAAAGATGATATTATTTTAACAGAACGTTCATCAACGCTAGCTGTTCACATCTGGGTGATTATGGGTGGAGAAGCCCCCAACTTTGAATTAGCATCTGCGATTGCTATCATCATTTTAATCGTTGTATTTGTCATCAACTTTATTGTTAAAATTTTCGCAAAACAAATTCAAAAAAACATGAATTGGAGTTAAACAAATGACTGAAAACATATATGTATTTCAATTAAAAAATGTTGATCTGTTTTATGGTGATTTTCAAGCCATTAAAAACATCAATATGGATATCAACTATCACGAAGTTACTGCATTTATTGGACCATCAGGATGTGGGAAATCAACATTTCTACGCATATTAAATCGCATGAATGATTTAATATCCTCCTGCAATATATCTGGAGACATCATGTATGAAAATAAAAACATTTATGATAAAGACTTTGATGTCATCGAACTGCGTTCAAAAGTAGGTATGGTTTTTCAAAAACCTAATCCTTTTCCAATGAGTATCTATGATAACATTGCATACGGACCAAGATGCCAAGGTATCAAAGATAAGAATATCTTAAACCAGATCGTTGAATCATCTTTAAAAAAAGCTGCTTTATGGGATGAAGTTAAAGATCGACTTAAAAAATCAGCTATGGCATTATCTGGTGGACAGCAACAACGCTTATGTATCGCACGAACGATTGCTATGGAACCAGAAGTTATCTTAATGGATGAACCAACTTCTGCATTAGATCCTATCGCTACTCAAAAGATTGAAGATTTAATTATGGATTTAAAAAAAGAATACACCATCATCATCGTCACACACAACATGCAACAAGCAGCAAGAATCTCAGATAAAACAGCATTCTTCCTCATGGGAGAATTGATTGAATACGGTGATACGTCCCACATATTCTCTACGCCAGACCACAAAAAGACGGAAGAATACATCACCGGTCGTTTTGGATAATATGATATAATGAAGGAGAAAAGACAATGACTTTAAGACAATCATTAATGACATCCATTGAAGAGCTTAAAAAAGAAGTAGCCAGCATGGCTGATTTAGCTTTATCCAATCTTCGTGAAGGTTTAAAAGCTTTCAAAACGAATGATTTAGTTCTAGCCAAAGAGGTTATGGCAAAAGATGAAGATGTTGATCAATACGAAGAAGAAATTGCTAAACAAGCATTAAAAATTATTTGGAAAGAACAACCTGTAGCAGGAGATCTCAGATTAGTTACAGGCATCTTAAAACTTATCACTGATTTAGAACGTATCGGTGACCACGCAAGTGATGTTGCAGAAATGACACTGCATTTATCAGACGCTAGAAACCAACGCGTCATGCCTATCACATCAAAGATGGCTGAACACGTTGAACGCATGGTCCTAAAGAGTATTGAAGGATTAGTCAAAGTTGATGAAAAGTTGGCCAACGAAGTCATCAGTGAAGATGATGAAGTTGATGACCTTTTTCAAAACTTGATTTCTAAAATATCACAAGAATTGAAAGATGATCATATTGAACCGAATGAAGCCATCTATATTCTCATGGTTGCTAAATATTTCGAACGTGTGGGAGACCATGCGGTAAATATTGCACAATGGATTATCTTTATGGTCAAAGGAACACATAAGAACACACTTCTTTTCTAGGAGGAATGCTATGCCACTGATTTACTTTGTTGAAGACGACCAAGCGATTGGTTATGTCGTTGGAAAAACCATTGAACACGCTGGTCTAAAAGGAAAAGGATTCCATGATGGAGCATCATTTATGAAGGCTTATCAACAGGAAAAACCTGATCTGATTTTACTTGACCTCATGTTACCAGATATGTCTGGTATGGATATTTTAAAATGGATTAGAAAAAGCGATCAAGAAACTCCTGTAATGATTGTATCCGCTTTACAAAGCGAAATGGACAAAGTTATCGCTTTAGATCAAGGTGCAGATGATTACATGACGAAGCCTTTTGGTGTTTTGGAATTGACATCACGTATGCAATCAAAATTAAGAAAATTTGGTGATGATAAACATTATCAAATGGGCAATGTTCTTTTAGATGATCGTAAGCACACCGTTTTAGTTAATGAAGAGATGATTTATTTAACTAATAAAGAGTATGATATTCTTAAATTGCTTTTGAAGAACCAAAGAAACGTTGTTTCAAAAGAAACTATTTTTAGAGATGTATGGGATACCGATTATATCGGAGAAACACGCACACTTGATATGCACATAAAGTCACTTAGAAAAAAACTCATAACCCAAGATGCTAGTATTAAAATAACTACAGTGCGTGGCGTGGGGTTTCAACTCGAATGAAAAGAGCACTCATTAAGAACAACTTAATGCTCATGATCGGTGCTTTTTTAGTCTTTTTTATTGTTGTTTTAACAAGCCTATATTTCTTTTGGCAACAACAAAGTAAAACATTAGTTTCCTTTGTATTTTCTGAAGTAAAACTCGAATACGAACAATTTGAAGGTACGTATAGTGCATTTATTAATACATTTGATAATGATTCTGGTAGAAGAATTACCTTATTAACAGCTGATGGTATTGTCATCATCGATTCACATGATGACAGAACAGGTCAGGATAAAAGTGAGCGACCTGAAATAAAAAACTTAGGAAGTGTTTCGACCAGAACATCAGAAACCATCGGTGTTGAACTTGTTTATATGGCAACAGAGCTCGATGATGGTCTGATCTTAAGAGTGGCGATTCCTTTAGAATCACAAGTCGCCATGTATACACGTGTCATGTGGATACTCATCTTAACATCACTCGTTGTGATTGCAATCTATTATATGACATTATCAAAAATCAACAAGAATTTATTAGCACCATGGGAAAAGGTTAAATCAGGTTTAAGAAATCTTTCAACAGGTGATTATCAAGTTATGGCACTCACCAGTCCCTATCCTGAAATCAATGATCTATTAGATGATATGAATCAAATCAATTTAGAAACTGATCAACATCTCAGATCGATTGAAACCTACCAGATACAACTTAAAGAAATTTTAAATGAACTGAAACAAGGTGTCATGTTATTTGATGAAGAAGAACGATTGGTTTACTATAATCAAGATGCAGAAGCCTTCTTTCATCTCACAGAAGATAGTTATGATAAGCCATCTTATTACACGATCAGAGATGTTGATTTCAAACGTGTCATCAGTGAGGTTAATCGTGACCAACAAAATCGTGTATTCGATATGAAACACGAAGGAAAGATTTTAGAGATAAAAGCATTCCATGTCGATACAGAAGGACGAAATAAAACTAAAGCAACCGTCTTGATTTTAGTGAAAGATGTTACTCAAGAGCGTGCGATTGAACAGATTAAAAAAGATTTCTTTTCACATGCATCTCATGAATTGAAAAGTCCTTTAACAGCGATTAGAGGTTTATCTGAGCTCATTGAACACGGTCTTATTTCTGAGTCTGAGTATCAAAAGACTGCTCACGATATTGTACTTCATACAGAAACAATGGCTGCACTTGTCGAAGATATGTTGATGTTATCAAGGTTAGAAAACCTAAAAGAAAAAAGTTATACGGAAGTCAAACTACACGACGTCTTATCTCAAGTGATCAAACAATTAAGTCCTATAGCTCATCAAAAAGAGATTGATATTCAAGTGAAAACAAAGGATATCATCAGCATGTGTGATGCAGTTGATATGCATAAATTATTTAAAAATGTCATTGAAAATGCGATAAAATACAGTGAACCCAAAAAGACCATTAAAATCAATCTTGAGAAACATGGACATGAGGTTATGTTTAGTTGTCAAGACCAAGGTATTGGGATTGCAGAAGAACATCAACAACGTGTATTTGAAAGATTCTATCGTGTTGATAAAGGTCGACTTGATGGTGGTACTGGATTAGGTTTAGCTATTGTGAAGCATATTGCCTTAAAATACAATGGATCAGTAGATTTAAAGAGTTCATTGACGAGAGGTACTCTCATAACAGTTAAGATGACAATATAAGTGAAAAAAGGACGGATTCGTCCTTTTTAATTTCAACTATTGATAAAGTTGTAAATGGTATGATAGAGCTTTTTGGGATATCTCATGGGAATATCATGAAAAACTTTTTCAATCACCATCGTTTGACATTTTGGATTTAAGTCCTTAAGTTTTTGTATGGTTTCATGCATCTGATAATCCTCATGTTCACCAACCATGGCTAGGACAGCAATGTCAGACTTGGAAAAATCGTAATCATCAACATGAATGACTTGATTAACCATATGTTCCAAGGTCTCTTCGTGAATGTATTCTAAAGAAGTTTTGAAACGTTTTGCATATTGGCCGCGTATACCCAAACTAAAAGCTGTCAATGAGGCTAAAAAAGGACTTTCTTTAAGTTTCTTAAGTATACCAAGATTTTCTTCAAGTGCCAAAGTTAAATCTTTTGGTTCATGAATAAGCCAAGGGCTAATCAGTACCGCTTTTTCAATCAGTTCTGGATAACGATTGATAAGAACATAACCAAGTTGTGCACCTAATGAATATCCCACAACAATGACTTTCTTATGACAAGATAACATGATATCATGAAGTTCATGTATATTGGATTCCAAATCATAGATGCGATGAGCTTCCTGTCCAAAACCAATCAGTTCAGGAACTATCACATAAGCATTTTTGAACCAACGATATTGCTTAATAAATGTATCCACTATGATGGAACCGTGCAAAAATAAAATCGGTTGACCTTCTTGTGAACCATAACTACGATAAAACATGTCATCACCACGCTTTTTGGTATAAAAAAAGGTTCGATACGTGATCAAACCTTGCGTATTTAATGGCAGGGGTAACAGGACTCGAACCCGTACCGACGGTTTTGGAGACCGCTGTGCTACCATTGACACCATACCCCTCTATGCGCATAAACAAGTATAGCATATTAAAAAGATGAAATGCAATCTAAATCAAAAAAATAACATAAAAAAAGATAAATAAAAATCCCCTTGAATACAAGGGGATACGTTTATTTCTTTTTCTTTCCATCCTCATCGTACTCGATGTCTTGGAAAATAGCTTCCTGGACTTTACCAGGTTCTCTTGCTTCTTGTTGCTTATCCATACGTTTTGCCTTAATCTTTTCTACGACATGCTTATGGAAGAAGATGATATAAGTTAACGCAATCACAATCAATCCATAAATGGACATTGTTTTAACAATAACACCATTGAATTCTTTAAGTGAACCTTGAGTAACATTTAAACCTAAGGCTTCAATTTCTTCAAGTGACAAATCATCACCAAATGTTTGTGTTAATCTAAATGAACTTTCATTCAACACCATATCTGTTGCTTTATTATAAGCAGCTTCTGATGCTTCATGATCAGATGCGATAAGTAACATCGTTTGATCAAATGCATATTGTCCGTCTTCACCACGTTCACCTGTTGAATATTGAACAGAGATGGTATCGATGGTCGCATAGGTTACAGTGTCATCTTCACTTGGAATTTCAAGATAATCAGGAGCATACACTAAGAAAAGTGTTGGAGCATAAGAATATGGGAATTCCTTTGTTGAATCATAGATCACAGATGGGTTATCAATCAGTTCATCATTAAGCTTATATGTCTTATCACTGAGCTGAGCTGTAATCTTTAAGATGGGTTTTTCAACCAAGACGCCATCATCATAAATCGCTAGGTTGTTAATGAAAATCATGATACCATCATAATAGGTACCTTCATTGCTAATACCGATAGGATAAACCGAGAGTTTAACAAAATGAGTATCTGATGTTGAAGTGTAGGTGTACACCGGTGTTTCTTGATGATACTCTAAATTCATCAATGTATTGATGCCTTCTAAATAAACCTGGTCATTATCGATTTGATCGGCCATATATTTTGCATAGTAAGCCTCAAGTCTGCCGTAATTTGCACTTCCATAAACATAGAGGGTTGCTACGGAGATAATCATGATATAAAAAAAGCGTAAAATCCATTTGAGCATTAATATTCACATCCTTCTATGATAGTTTACTTGATATGCTTTTATTATTCAACGAATTGTATTTTTTTACATAATTTCACTTTACAAAAATAAATATTATTGTATAATAGTAATTGCGCTATCACACGGCGGCTGTGGCGAAGCGGTAAACGCATCGGATTGTGGCTCCGACATTGGTGGGTTCAACTCCCATCAGCCGCCCCAGTAATACAGGTAGGCCCATAGCCAAGGGGTAAGGCAAGGGACTTTGACTCCCTCATCGTTGGTTCAAATCCAGCTGGGCCTGCCATTTCTTTTTAAAGTCCTAGCGCATTCTAGGGCTATAGCCAAGCGGTAAGGCAGAAGGCTCTGACCCTTCCATCGTTGGTTCGAATCCAGCTAGCCCTGCCATGCTCAACTTGAGGGATGAATCCCTTTTTTTATTTTTAAAAGTAAAAATGATCCTCATGTCATAGTATAAGACAGGAGGTTTTGAATATGAAGAAAATCATTTGTTTAGTTTGTATGCTTTTAAGTACATTGTTAGTTTTAACATCCACAAGAGCTTTTGATCAAGAGCCACTAGAGAGAATTAATCATTTAAACTTGAGTCAACTTGTCTATAACAAGTATGCAGAAGGATCTGCACAATCCCAGTCATCCATCGTTTTAAAACCTAATACGACGTATACATTGGTGATGTCACAAGGTTTTTTAGGACAAACTTGGGATTATCTCGATCAAACCTATATTGAGATTGAAGAAGCAAGCGGTTCAAGATATTACCTTGATAACATGACTGTTGATTTGGCTAATGGAAGAGCTTATTTCACATTTGAGACAGTTGAAGGTTTGATTGATTTGTGCGATGTGCCAGTTAATGATCAAGACAATTATGAGATCATTTTGTATGAAGGGACATATACAGATTTTCCAGGATTTATACCCTATGTTGATGCTGATGATCCTTTAGAGTATTTTGGTGTCTTACCTGTTGATTATGATACACAACCCACATTAGAAACGATCAAAAGTTATGTGATAGCTAAAAATCCATTTGGTGGTACGATCTCATCAACACTGATCTTTGATGCTTATACCATTGGTAACAAGTTACCTGGCACATATCAAATGGTATTTGAAGCTAACTACAACGATATCATCAAACGATACTACTTAGATGTCAAAGTGATGGATATAACAGCACCCACACTAAGTATTGATGGAACCTTAGAGATTCCTCTTAAAGATAAATGGACGATTGATGATATCAAGAAAGAAGTTATGATTAATGATAATGTTGATACACTCAGTTGGACAGATCTTGTTGTCACCAATGATACGTATACTGATGCTGAATCATTAGGTAACTATCAAATCTCATTCTCAGCCACAGATACTTCAGGAAATACGAGTGTTATTGATGTTAGTATCATCTTAGTCGATAGACAAGGACCGACGATTTCAGGACCATCATCTATTTATCTTTACACAAGTGATGCATCATTGAGCAATATGGATATCCAAAACAAATTCACGTTTATTGATGATATCGATGGTGCTAATGTGACGGTTAGTATCATTACGAATGAATATCAACAATCATCAACACCAGGTAAATATAAAATCACATTTAAAGCTGTCGATCAAACACAAAATGTATCCTTATTTAATGTCTATATTCACGTCATAGAAAATAGAGGTCCAGTCTTTGAACACAGTGAGCTTGTGATCGAAAAAACAACAGCCGATGCTATGACAGATCAAGATGTTATCGACTGGCTTAAAGAACAACTTGAACTTTCAGGAATTCAGGCAACAAACATCACGGTTCTCTATAATGAATATGAAACACATGAGCATGAAAAAGGTTCTTATTATGTGTATATGTCTTATAAGGTTGATGGTCAAGATATGACATCTCGTGTACGCATCGATGTTGAACAAAAACCTGTGAATGTGCTCTGGATCATCTTATCAGCTTCTGGATTATTGATTGCTGGTACAACAGCATTTATCGTACTTAGACATAAAAAAGTAAAATATTAAAAAACAATTGACACACCCGCATAAAAAAGGTATAATTCGATTTGCGCGGGTGTGGCGAAATTGGCAGACGCACTAGACTTAGGATCTAGCGCCTTAGGCGTGCAGGTTCAAATCCTGTCACCCGCACCACTTGAATTTAAGACGGCTATTTGTTAGCCGTTTTTTCATTTACATAGCAAAATTAATATAAAATAAATCACATAACATGATATTGACAAACATCCATACATCGGCTAAAATGGAATTGAAATCCAATAAATACGAAATTAGGTGAAACTATGTATTATCAAAGACATATTGAAAAAAAGATAATGGAAGCTAAAGATATGTTTAAAGTCTTGTTAATCACAGGTCCAAGACAGGTTGGTAAGACAACAACACTTAAATATTTATTTAAAGATACATATCATTACGTGACCCTTGATGATGTTACGGAACTTGCAATAGCGAAAGAAGATCCGAAATTGTTCTTTATGAACCACCCATTGCCTCTAATTATTGATGAAGTTCAGTTGGCACCAAGTTTGTTCCGTGAAATTAAGCGAATAGTTGATAATATCGAAGTATATGGTCAGATTATATTAACTGGCTCACAAACTTTTCACTTAATGGAGCACATTACTGAAACATTAGCTGGTAGAATTGGTATTTTAGAGTTTCAGAGGCTTTCTCTGCGAGAAATTAATGAAGAAAACTTTAACATGTCATTCGTACCTAACGATCATTTCATAAAGTCTGTTCGAAAGCCAATGACTGATGATTTATGGACGATTATTCACAAGGGCAGTATGCCTGAGTTGTACAATAAACCTGAAATTGATTGGCAACTATATTATGCCTCTTATGTCAGAACATATATTGAACGAGATGTGAGAAGTTTACTGAACGTAAAAAATCTTGATACGTTTTCTAAATTTATTATAAGTGTAGCTGCAAGAACAGGCAGTATATTAAATTACACAAATATTTCCAATGAAATTGGCGTAGATATTAAAACTATTCAAAGTTGGATTAAAGTATTAGAAGCATCTGGCATCATCTTATTGTTAAAACCTTTTACAAATAATGCGCTAAAAAGAACAATAGAATCTCCAAGACTCTATTTTCTTGATACTGGTCTTGTCAGTTACTTGTTAAAATGGACTACGAAAGAAACGCTTCAAAATGGTGCAATGAGTGGACAAATATTGGAGACCTATGCTGTTTCAGAAATTGTTAAGTCGTTTAAGAATAAAGGTATTCATGAGATGCCAATCTATTTTTATCGTGACAAGGATATGAAGGAAATTGATCTTGTAATTGTCGATCAAGAAAAACTTTATCCGATTGAAATTAAGAAAACAATGAATCCTCTAAAAACTATGACTAAAAACTTCAGTGTTTTAAAAAGAGCATTGGGATATGAAATTGATAAAGAAATCATTCTTTGTTTGGTAGATCGAAATACGCTGTTATCTGAACATATTCTAGCTCATCCAATAAAACTTATTTAAGGAAAAACAACTATGGGTATATTCGATATTACAAGTTATAATTCTTTAAGAAGAGGTTTTGATTACTATGAATCAAAGCGTGTATCAAAACTTATCAAAGTAAGTGACTCAGACTATGAAGCTATAGTGAGCAATCGTGAAAACCATGAATATTGTGTGCACTTTAATACGAAACATCCTCGGAAATCGACGTGCAATTGTCCTCATGCAGAAGGAAGAATGATTATTTGTAAACACAAAGTCGCAGCATTCTTTGAAATTTTCCCGCGCGAAGCCGAAATGTTTAAAGAAAAGATTGATGCACAAGAAAAAGAAGCCGAACTGCGTTATCAAATTCATCTTAGAAAACAAAGAAAAAGATATGAAGAAATAAAAGCCTATGTCGATCAGCTATCTTTAGAAACAATGAAAGAAAACCTAATCGATTATATGATGTCCGAATATGATAATGAAGATGAGTTTAGTTAGTTATATTGAATCACATTTTGTTAAGTATCAGATTTATTTTGTATCAATATGCGTAACTCAACACTCTTAAATATAAAGCACATCAAACCATGTGTTTTATCATTTGATTAAAATCATCATTAACATAAGTCTGACGGCATCTTATTTCATTCATTTTCATCAATGATAACCTCTATTTATAAGACATCTCTTAGAGATGCCTTTTAAACACAAAAAATGTGGCCATTTATGGGATGGTTGTTTACAAAGTTTACATTGTTGTTACTTTTGTCATTTTGGGGTGTATTTTTCTTGACAAGTGCGTTATAATGTTAATGTTGGATCAACCCGTATTGTGAGGAGATGTTTTTTATGCTGAATGTTGGTACAAAAGTTAAAAACTTTGCTTTACCAGATGCAGATGGTAAGATACATCAATTAGATCACTACAAAGGTCAAAAAGTTGTCATTTACTTTTATCCAAAAGACAACACATCAGGATGTACGACACAAGCGTGCGCATTTAGAGATTCCCATGATCTTTATGAAGAAAGAAACATCAAAGTCATCGGTATTAGCAAAGATTCGCCAAAAAGTCATCGTTCATTTATCGACGCTCACGACTTACCTTTCCTGCTGTTATCTGATGAGAACTTAGAGGTTATCGAATACTTCGGTGTTTGGGTTGAAAAAAGTATGTACGGTAAAAAGTACATGGGTGTTCAACGTGCAACTTTTGTTCTAGATGAAGAAGGCATTATCACACATGTTTTTGAAAAGGCATCTCCAAAAGAGAATGCATTAGATATATTAAAGGCTTTGAAATAAAAGTATCAAGGAGGATTTTTTCATGGTTAAAAAAGTTATAAAGTCCATGGATGGTAACGAAGCAGCCGCTTATTGTTCATATGCGTTTACTGAAGTTGCTGGGATTTATCCCATTACCCCATCCTCACCAATGGCACAATATGTAGACCTTTGGGCTTCAGAAGGCAAGAAGAATTTGTTCGGTATGCCTGTGAAGGTCATTGAAATGCAAAGTGAAGCTGGTGCAGCGGGTACAGTTCATGGTTCATTGCAGATGGGTGCATTAACGACAACGTATACTGCATCACAAGGTTTATTGTTAAAGATTCCTAACATGTACAAGATTGCTGGTCAATTATTACCAGGTGTTATGCATGTTGCTGCACGTTCGATTGCTGCACAAGCATTATCCATCTTCGGTGACCACCAAGACGTTATGGCTGCACGCCAAACAGGTTGGGCTATGATTGCATCAACATCCGTTCAATCTTCAATGGATTTAGGTGGTGTTGCCCATCTATCAGCAATTAAGTCAAGTATTCCATTTGTCCATTTCTTTGATGGTTTCAGAACATCTCATGAAGTTCAATCAATCGAAGTGATTGACTATAAAGAATTTGATCGTTTGCTCGATAAAGAAGCAGTTGCTAAATTTAGAGCTAAGGGATTAAATCCTATGCATCCTATCACACGTGGTACGGCGCAATCTGAAGATGTCTACTTCCAAACAAAAGTATTACAAGCTTCTCATTACGCTGGTGTACCCGATATCGTTAATGACTACATGAAGGAAATCACCAAGATTACTGGTCGTCCTTACGCACCATTCGTTTATTATGGTGATCCTCAAGCAACTGACGTTGTCGTTGCGATGGGTTCAGTCATTGAAGCTGCTAAGCAAACTGTAGACTATTTAGTTGAACAAGGCAAAAAAGTTGGTTTACTCTCTGTTCACCTCTATCGTCCATTCTCTGCTGAGTACTTCATGAGTGCAATGCCAAAGAGTGTTGAACGTATTACCGTTCTAGACCGCACATTAGAACCAGGTGCTACTGGAGATCCATTATATCTTGATGTTAAATCACTTTATTATGGCCAAGAAAAACAACCACTTATTTTAGGTGGCCGTTATGGTTTATCATCAAAAGATACAACAGCATCTATGCTAGTTGCTGTCTATGACAATATGGCTGGTGAACAAAAGAATCAATTCACTTTAGGTATTGAAGATGACGTAACTCACACATCTTTAAATATTGATAAGAGTGTTGATGTCACAGATAAAGATGCTACAGAACTTTTATTCTTTGGTTTAGGTTCAGACGGTACCGTTGGTGCTTCTAAGAACATCACAAAGATTATTGGTGACCACACCGATTTATTCTCACAAGCTTATGCATCTTATGACTCTAAGAAGGCTGGCGGGGTTACCCGTATGCACCTTAGATTCTCTAAGAAGCCAATTCGCTCAACATACTTAGTTAACTACCCACACTTCGTATCATGTTCAACAGATACATACCTTAGAAAGTATGACATGCTCAAAGGTTTAAGAGAAGGCGGTACTTTCTTACTTAATACAACAACACCTGTTGAAGATATCGAAACATTACTTCCTAACCACGTTAAACGTCAATTAGCGATGAAGAAAGCTAAGTTCTATATCATCAATGCAGTTGATTTAGCATATGAAATTGGTTTAGGACGTCGTATCAACACCATTATGCAATCTGCATTCTTCAAGTTAAACGAACACTTGCTTTCATACGAAGATGCAAATAAATATATGAAGCAATATGCAGAAAAGTCTTATGGTCGTAAAGGTGAAGCCATTGTTGAACTTAACCATAACGCCATTGATGCTGGCTACAAGCACTTAGTTGCTGTTCCTGTAAAATCAGAATGGGCAGTTCTAGAAGATGAAGTAAAAGATAGCGGCGATCGTCCAGACTTCGTTAAGAAGATTGCAGATATCGTTAATGCCATCGAAGGTGATTCACTTCCAGTATCAGCATTCTTAGGCTATGAAGACGCACATATGGAAAATGGTTCTAC
>CAZETB010000010.1:0-18253 GCA_964514865.1 uncultured Mariniplasma sp.
CAAACGCCTCTGTAAACAAATCAATCATTTTAAGTATGCGCTCATGTGAAAGTTCTGCAGAAAGTGTCACACGCTTGACACCTTGTTGATGAAGCAGATCAACTGCATAGATATTGGTCACGTTCAAATACTGATCTGTGTAAATATCAACCGTTTTTGCTTGATTTAGATGTCCAACATCTTGAATCATCGCATGTCTTTCAATCACTTCATGCTGGCGTGATTGAATCCGTTTTAGAACAGGTATCGCATTTTCATCATCGATGTTGATGATATTCTCATAAAAAATGTGATCAAAACCAAAGGACTTAGCGATGTCATATTGCTCTTTTGTTTGTACATGAATTGACCAAGGATGATAGGATGATTCACCTATGGCGTGATGATTTGGCTTAACATAGGGAGTTTCTTTCTCTCTATTGAGTCTTTGATGAGATAGTTCATCAATGGCTTTTCTTCTGATATCATTGATGTGTTTAATAGCTACAAATCCCAAACCATCTGTATCAATTTCTAACGATTCAAAGTAAAAAGGTGTTTGTCCCAGTTTACTGATCTGATCGATATATTGTTGTTTTGATATGGGTTGATTTAAAGCTTTTTCAACTAAAAAATCACCGATGATGGTAACTTCATGCGTACCATCTGTCACTGTTAATTTGAGAGGTTTTCCCACATAAGCTGACAATGATCCTTTTAAACCAATGAGTTTATAGTTTTCATCAAGATATTTTGCCAGTGATTGTTCGTGTTGGTAATCTAAAGTCTTTAGGACTGTTGAACCGACGGTAATAGATTGATCAACATCCAGCGTGATGACATCACCAGGTAGAGCATGTGTAACAAGTTGTCCTTGTTTTAAAATACGTGATACAGAATTTCCATAGTCTTGATCTGACAAAATGCGATAACCATCATTGATTGAAAGTGATTCTTCAAGTCGTATGGTCACTTTATTTCTAGTATACTGGATGACTTGACCCAGTGGAATGCCCATGTGATTAGGTCTTAAGTCGTGATTCAAGTCCTTAGGTTTTTCATTCATGATGAAGCCTTTGGTAAAATCACGATTAAATACTTTCTTTAAATTCCATATTGATTGTCTTAAGTCTGACTCACGTCTTGCAAGATATTGGTCAAGCGCATATCGATAATCTTTAACAGTCTCAATCACGTACTCTGGTTTACGCATACGACCTTCAATTTTAAACGAATCGATACCTGCGTCAATCAGCTCATCAAGATACTCAAGCGTCATTAAATCTTTGGTTGATAACAGATAGGATTCATCTGAAATTTTTGTTTGATTCTTATAGAGTGCATAAGGGAGTCGACATGGTTGTGCGCACTCACCACGATTACCCGATCTACCACCGATCATTGAACTCATCAAGCATTGTCCTGAATAACATACACAAAGCGCCCCATGAACGAAAACTTCAAGATCAATGTCGACATGTTTTTTAATCAATTTAATGGTGTCAAGCGATGTTTCTCTAGCGAGCACAATCCGTTTCACACCCATATCTTTTAACCACTTAGCTTGTTCGATGGTATGTGTATTCATTTGTGTTGAAGCGTGGATTTCAACATGCTGATATCGCTCTCTTAACAACGAAATGACACCTAAATCTTGAACAATAAAGGCATCAACATGATGTTCTGCTAGGAAATCGGTATAGGCTAAAAGATCCTTCATTTCATCATCATAGATGACTGTGTTAATCGCGACAAACACTAAAACACCACGCAAATGTGCGTAGTTAATGACCTCAATCAGCGTTTCATCATCAAAGTTACTCGCATATGCTCTAGCACCAAATCGTTTACCTGCTAAATAAACAGCATGAGCACCTGCATTGATGGCACCAATCAAGGCTTCTTTAGTTCCCGCTGGAGCTAATATTTCAGGTTTTTGCATATGTGATCAGACACCTCTATCCATCCTCAAGTATTATACCAAAACGAAGAAAAAAAGAGATTTATTTTTTATCTCTTTTTGTTGATCATATTTTGGGTGATTTCATATAGTCTAGATGCTTTATCCTGATCATACGTGATAGGATTCGACTTTTTTACTTGACCTTCTTTAAAGTACTCTCCTGAGAGTGATCGATATTCATCATCTAAAGCTATTCTTACCATAAATGAAGCTGGATAAAACGCATCCGTTCCTTTTGATACACGCCAAATCCAAATAGCCTTGGATATACGCGAGGTATTTTTTAATCCAATCTCTGTTTTAACAAGACCTGGGTCTATGGCAAAGATGCTGATACGAGGATGTCTTTTATGAAATTCTTTAACAAAAAAGACATTGTATAATTTTGAACGCTGATATGCTTTTAAAATGTTATAGAATTTAAAGTTTTGTAGATTATTAAAGTTAATGCGTGCTCGATAATGTGATAGCGAACTTACGACTAAAACGCGAGGATCTTCTGACTTCTCGAGGTATGGTATAAGATTTTGTGTCAACAAGAAAACAGCGAGATGATTGACAGCAAACGTTATTTCATTGCCATCTTCGTTGAGATGTTTACCTGAGGAGACCATACCAGCAACATTCATTAAGACATCAAGTCTGCCTTCATAATGTTGATTAAGAATGTTTTTAATATCATCTGTTAACTGATTGACTTGTCGAATAGATGATAGATCTCCTGTCACGATATGAAGTTTAGTGTCATCTGTTAGATAAGGTTGACAATCAGACATCAACTTATCTTTTTTCTCAGTTGATCTTGCTACTGCAATCACATCAACATGTTCTTTCAACAATAACGTTACATTGGCAAATCCAATACCTGACGTAGCACCTGTAACAACACATACTTTTTTCATATAATTAACCTCTCTTTTGAAAAACGATGATCCGCTTATGGTCATTGAAAACGATATTCCATCCCATCATATCTCCAATCACCTGAAAAGTTTTTTCTTGGAAAAAAACAACATGAGATAAATCTCTTATATAAAACCACTGAAAAAAAGATTGACGCTCTTGTGGATAAAAAAGCGTCATTAAAGCGATGAACCCATCTTTTTCAACGTGTTTATCCATCCATATGAGTGCATCTTTAGGTTGATGAATATGTTCCATTACTTCAGTTGAAGTTATCATATCATAACGTTTTTCTTGATCTGGTTTGTCAGGACTAAAGAATGGATCATATGTATCCACATCATAGCCAAGATTGTTTAACAAAAACTTTAGAACCGGTGTTGGACCTGAACCAAAATCAAGGATATGACCAGAAGATATAAACGGCGTTACTGCTTCATCAATGAAATGCGTCAAAAAATTAACATAACCTTCTTGAGATGGATCGTTATTGTGTTCTAAATATCTGTTTTCTTCATCAATACGTGATGGATAGTGTGTGTTATCTTTGAAAATGATTTCACATCGCTGACATTGATGAAATCGAACCCCTGTTTTAGGATGTGTAAAATTATGTGTGTCAGAACCACAAATTAAACACTTTTCCATATGCTTAAACTTTCTATGGATTCTTGTAAAATCTTTTTAAGTTCATCTAAATCGATGTCACTTAGTTTATTGATATATAAACATCCGACACCTTTTTGATGTTTTCCAAGTTTATCAAATACCTTTTTATTAGTTTCAATGGATAAATATACTGTGATAGCTGTTTTTCTTGGTGAAAAACCAATTACAAAATAATCAATTTCTCTTTTGGATTCATAAACGATATGAACTTGATCAAAACCAACAATATCACTACCCCAAATCACGGGAGGTTGACCTGTAAGTTCTGACATCATCTCTATCAATATCTCAGTTTCACCCTGTCTTTTTTCAGGTAATTCTTTGATAAATGTTTCAATATGTTGATCTGTTGGTACTGTTTTAAGTGTTGCCATAAAGCCCCCTTAATGTATTATATGAATATAAGTATGATATGGTAGATCACTGGAACAAGCAATGCGGGTAACATGTTCGCCACTTTAATCCGTTTGAGTTCCATAAAATTAATACCGATTGCGATGAGTAAGATGTTGCCTACCATTGAAATAGATCTAATAATTTCAGGTGATAAAACATCGCCACCAAACATAGCAAGTAACGTGATAGCTCCTTGATAAACCAAAACGCTAATCGCAGAAAAAATAACACCTATGCCTAAGACTGAAGCTAAAATCATCGCTGTGACAAAGTCGAGCGCACTTTTAATTAAAAGTGTGGTCATATCACCATAGAGACCGTCTTTGATTGAACCAACGATCGCCATCGCACCAACACAGAAAATCAGTGTAGCAGCAATAAACCCTCTTGCAAGAGGAGGAAGGTTGTACTTTTTTTCGACATTTTCAGCCCAACGGTTAAGTCTACCATCGATATCAATCCATTCACCAATCATCACACCCACAACGAGTGAAACAATGATGAGCAGATCTCCACTTGATGTTATACTATTATTTTCTAAGGTGAAAAAGTCTTTTAAAAACCATCCAAGTGATAAGGCAGCTAATCCTAAACCTAGTGAAACCATCACACCTTTTTGAATTTTTTCTGGTAATCCCTTTTTGAAAATAACACCGAGCAGCGTTGCTACGATGATAGCACCTGCATTAATTATGGTTCCCATAGACACCTCATCAAATTATGTTTTAGAAAATGATATGAAAAGGTTGGAGCCAATTGGTTCCAACCCTATTTACCAAGGAAGTGGATCTTTTTTAATATCCTGAAGATAGAGTTCAACCATCCTCTTTTTCATCTTAGGATCAAGTTTAAAATTGGCATTTTTAATATGATCTTCAAGTTGTTCTAAATTTTTAATACCAGGAATCACTGCTGTAATTTCTGGGTACGATAAGACAAATGAGATTGCAAAACGTGTTAAATCATCGGTTTGCGTAATCTCTTTCATCTTTCTGACGAGTTGTGCTCTGCGAGCAATCGTTTCATCATCCCAACGCATCCGAATGCCTTCAAATTCAGAAAGCTCATCATATTTCCCGGTGAGCCATCCCGAGTCAAGCGGTACTTTAGCAATTAATGATATACCTTTTTCTTTTGCCTTTTTAAATAAACTAGAAACATCTTGAAAAAAGACATTAAATAAGATTTCGATGACATCAACTTCGAGATGATTTAAAACTGTTTCAAACTCTTCTAGAGAATCGATTGAAACACCATATGCACGAATGAGACCTTCTTCTTTTAACTTCTTTAATTCTTCGACATGTCGTGTTTTACCTTCTAAAATGTCAAATCCTGGATTATGTATGAGCAAACTATCTAAATAGTCTGTTTGAAGTCTTTCTAGACTGTCTGTAACCTGTTTTTTAAGTGAGAAAACAGAGAAATCAGTTTCTCCATCTGCTGTATGTCCAAATTTTGAATTAATAACAATCTGATCGCGGCATCCTTCAATAGCTTGACCAATGATGGTTTCACTCATACCCGATGCATAACCAGGTGCCGTATCGAAAAAATTCACGCCGAGTTCAATAGCGCGTTTAACGAGTTCAACGCCATCTTCCATTGACATGTATCCCCAAAATTCCGTGTTCCCTAATTGCCACGAACCAAAACCTAAGCGATTAATCTCTTTTTTTGTTTTCGCGTATTCGACTTTTTTCATAAAAACCTCCGTCGTCTATTTCTATTTTAACATGTTTTTATAACTTAAATATCAAAGAAACATATCTTATGTTACAATACAAACGAGGTGGACAAGATGAACTTAATAAAAATAACACTTCCCATACCAACACATCAACATGAACGTACGATTCGAATTCTTCTTCCTGATCACTATGATGAATCAGAAAATGATTATCCTGTGATCTACATGCATGATGGACAAAACTTATTCGAAGATGAAACATCCTACAGTGGACATTCATGGGGAATCAAGGAAACATTAGATGAATTAAAGGTCGATGATGCTATCATCGTTGGTATCGATAATTCCGAACTGAGACTCTTTGAATATGCACCTTGGCCTTGTGTGGACATGGTCAAAGATATGACAAAAATTACGGTTGGTGGCTATGGTGACCCTTACGCAACCTGGGTAACCGAATTCGTTAAACCGTATATTGATACACATTATCGCACACAACCTGATGTTGAACATACCTTTGTTGCTGGTAGTTCGATGGGAGCTTATATATCTGTTTATATGGGGCAGAAATATCCAGAAGTCTATGGAGGTATCGGTTGTTTTTCACTTGCCTCTTGGTTTAATGAAAAAGACTTTTTAGACTATATCCTCAATTCTAAAACATCCTTAAGTCAACGCTATTTTATTTCTGTTGGGCGTCATGAGACCAGCAATCCACAAAACACAGAGTTTTCAAGTATGTATATCGAAAACAGTCAAAACTTAAAACGTCTGTTACATGATAAAGGTATAGAAGACATATATTATATCGAAACCGATGACAATCATCATGAACTTGCATGGCGAAAGGTGTTTAAAGATTTCATCACCTATATCCTAAAAAAATAACACGGACGAAATTTGTCCGTGTTTTCTTTATAACCATGCTAATACTTTTTGGATATAAGTATCCCAGAATGCCCAATCATGTGCTCCTGATGATTCTTCATAAAGATGTTTAACGTTGCGGTCAATCAAGAAGTCCCTGAAGGCAATATTGTCTTTATATAAGAAATCTTCTGTTCCGCATGCCACATATAGATCTGGTAATTCTACGTTGTGTTTAAGATGTAGATCAATTAAATATTTCAAATCATTGGTTGTATTCTGAATAGGCTTCATGCCGAAAACTGCATCAAACCAAAGATTACGTGGTTGATCACTCGCAATCTTTTTAATCTCATCAATATCAAGTGCACCCGATAAGCTCGCAGCTTTAGCAAATCGATCTGGATAAGTTAATGCAACTTTTAGTGCACCATAACCTCCCATTGATAAACCGGCAACATATTGATCTTCTCGCTTTGATGAAATAGGTAAAAGCGATGTCACTAATTCAGGAAGTTCTTTAGAGATATACGTGAAGTAGTTTAACCCACTGACTGTATCCATGTAATAGCTGTTGTTGACAGCTGGCATCACAATGGCGAGTCGATAATTCCAACTGTATCTTTCAATGGATGTATAACGCATCCAATCGGTATGATCTCCAATGTAACCATGTAAGAGATAGAGAACTTTGAGCTTCTCATCTTTTTTAATGTCTTGAGGTAGAATGACGTTGACCGTCGTGTTTAAATCCAATGCGTTTGAACGCACATGAAGCGTTAAAAAAGCCATATGATAAACCTCCTTATTTTCAGCCATATTATAGCATGAAATAACATCAAAAAAAAGAGTCCTAATGCCTGGGGGGGATGTAGACATTAGGACCAATTCACGGGTCTCACCTCACAAAGGTGGGTGAAACAATTGTATTATATATGAATAAGCGAACGATGTCAACAAAAATATTTAACTTTTTCTCGCGAAAGAAAAACGTAAGAAATAAAAAAATAAACGTGGGTATTTTTATTAAAATAATGCGTTTATTTACATAAAATATCTTACATTAATCTGCTTTTCTCAAACGTTTTCGATATGTATGAATCACATATTCCAACATAATTGAAATTAAGATCAGGATCAGTGTCCAAGCAAAGACGGATGCATAATCTAAATTCGTTTTAGCAAGGTATAACATTTGACCAATCGCATACTTGGTTTGTGCTAAATATTCAGCCATGACTAAAACTTTTAAACCCAATCCAAAGGATTGGAGAAATGAAAGTAGGACGTAAGGTCTCATCAGTGGATAGTATAAATATCTAAATGCGAGTTTAATATCATGTGCTTCAAGGTTATAAACATCGATATAACTTTGATCAATTTGCTTAATACCTTCTTCTGCTGCTTGATAGATGATCGGAAATACCATCAGAAATGTGATGACGTAAGGTGTGATCTGATAACCTAAAACGATAAGCAAGATCACAACGATTGATATGACGGGGATCGTTCGAAGCACTGTAACATAGGGCTGCATCACCCAAGAGAATTTCTTTTTTAGTCCTGATATAGTTCCTAAGGTAACGCCACATATGGCAGACAGTGATACCGAGATAATTAAGCGAAAAAGGGATAGTCCTATCACATGATAGGTGCTACCCTTTTTTGCTAATCCCCCCAGCTTCAAAAGGACATCTAGCGGAGATGGTAGAATAAGTCTATGATTTATCGCTAAAAATAATACATACCATAAGATAATAAGTGACAACAAGGATGATATCGTCCAAGTTTTTTTCACATTCAATCACTCCAATAAAATGAATCGTTTGGTAATGCATCACCAATCAGTTTAGAATTAAGCTCCAAAATCACTGAAAAGTAATCTTCAATCGATGATTTAGCTTCTTGTGCTGTCTGAAACATGAGATGACTACCTTCGATAGCATCTTCTAAAATGAGTATATCATCAAGAATCCCCAGTGTGATACCCTTTGTTAATAAATCATGTGATTTATCGTTAACTGAATTGATAGAAGATCTGAGATCATCCATCAAATGTTTAACACGTTGTTCTGATAAATCTTTCTTAACAAAGATAGAAGCTTGTGGGTAAGATGCGCCATCATGCAGGTCTGCATATAGTGTTTGTAAATCGATGGATGTCGTTTCAGGAACTAATGCTTTTACTTTTGATAGACTGGGTTCTGCAACCATGACAATCTTTGTGTGATCTAACATATATTCACTGACTGCAGTCTGTACAGAATCAACATAGGTGATTGTAGCATTGACATGATACTGAGCAAGTAAATGTTTCATGATAATATCAGATGTTTGGTTTTGCCCAAATACAATGATGGTTTGATCTGTTAGTTGACTGAGTGAATTCGATACAAATGATGTTGAAATGATATGATAATTACCCCAAACGACTGTTGCAGCTAAAACATAATCTTCTTTTGATTGATAGAGTTTTGCTCCTAAATTGGTTGGTGCAATAATCGCATCATGTGACATCGAACCGAATGCTGCAACCAATGGATCAGGGCCATTAACAATATCGATGGCGTAATCATCTTCATCAAGACCCAAGATGGTCATTGCTGGACTACCCTGTGGCACCATGATGCTTAATTTTTCAGAAGGTTTGCAGCTAACAAGTAGAAATAACATACATAAGATAATTAGCCATTTTTTCATAACATACCTCAATTAAATCTTTGAATAAGCTTGACGCTTATGATAATGTGTGTGTAACAATTCATGTGATAAATGTGAATTTGGTTCACCTAAAAACTTTTCGTAAAGTTGCTTAACAAAGGGATTTTCATGTGATTTTCTCATTGGTGCGTTTTTATCTATTTCATATAAGACATTTGCTCTTAATTGACGAACATCAATCTTTTCTGCAATCTTCGCAGGAACAATGGGTTGTCCACCACCATTGATACATCCACCTGTACAACCCATAACTTCAACAAAGTGATAGGTCTTATCAGAGTTCTTTAAATCATTTAAAAACTGACCAATGGCATAGCCACCATGAACGACAGCAACCCTGACAGGCGTACCGGCAACCATGTAAGTAGCTTCTTTAATATCTTGTGTCCCACGGACTTCTTTAAAGTCAATCGGTGTTGGTTTTTCTTCTAAGATCTCTGTCACTGTTCTAAGTGCAGCTTCCATAACCCCACCTGTCGCACCAAAGATAGTTCCAGCACCTGTATAAGATGCAAGCATACCAAAGGGTTGAATAGGTTCTAATGACTTAAAGTCAATCTTTCTTCTTCTGATCAAACGAGCAAGTTCACGTGTGGTCAAAACGATATCGACATCTTTGTAACCATCACGTCCCATATCTTCTCTTCTTGCTTCTTCTTTTTTAGCAATACAAGGCATGATGGATAATGAAACGATGTTCTTAGGATCTAGCTTAAGTTCATCAGCGTAGTAGGTTTTAATTAAAGCCCCTGCCATTTGTTGTGGTGACTTACAAGATGAAACGTTTGGTATAAGTTCTGGGTGATAGAGTTCTAAGTAATTAACCCAACCTGGTGAACATGACGTAAACATCGGGAAAGGACCATTATTCTTCAAACGGTTAATAAATTCAGTTCCTTCTTCAAGAATCGTTAAATCTGCTGTAAAGTTTGTATCCATAATTTCATCAACACCAATGGCTTTGAGAGCCGCAAACATTTGACCTTCAACATTGGTTCCAATGGGATAACCAAATTCTTCGCCTAATGCAGCACGTACTGATGGAGCAACCTGACAAACAACAGTTTTACTTGGATCACGTAACACCATTTCAAGTTGTCTAATATCATCTTTTTCACTTAATGCACCTGTTGGACAAGCTTGAATACATTTACCACAGTAAATACAACCAGCATCTTCCATATGGTGGAACAATGCAGGTCCAACATATGTTTCAGATCCGCGTTGATTATAATTAAGGATTCCGAGTCCTGTAAACTTTTCACACGCTGATACGCAACGTCCACATAACACACATTTACTAGAGTCAATGGTGATAACACCACTTGAATCTGAGTAATAACGAGGTGCTTCATTGGTTCCATAAAGATAAGTGAGTTCGTTTTCAATTGAGTATTCTCTTAATAGATCTAAAAACTCACAATTTGTTTCTCTAGAACAGGTGAAACATTCAAAGTGATGCTTGTGTGCAAGAAGTTCAAGATTCATCGTAACTGCTTGATAGACATCGAGGTCATCTGTGATGACATTCATACCTTCTTCTACCTTCGTACGACATGCAGGTTTTAAGTTCTTTTGTCCATTGATTTTAACTGAACAAACACGACAATTACCTTCTTCATGAATACCTTCAAAATAGCACAAACGTGGAATATGAATCCCATTGGCTTCTGCAACTTGTAAAATCGTTTTATCTGATGTTGTTATAATGGGTTTCCCATTGATATTGAGATTGATTTCTTTTGTCATATACGGTTCTCCTCATGAATAGCAACGCTTGAGATCGCGCCAACTGGACATGCTTTCTTACAAGCTCCACAACGAATACATAAATCAAGATCAATGATATGCTTTTGTTTGGGCCATCCTGTGATTGCATTGGTTGGACAGTTCTTGGCACACTTCGTACAACCGATACAACTGTCATCGATGACGAAGTTTGTTAGATCACGACATACGCCTGCTGGACATGTCTTATCTTTAACATGAGCTTCATATTCATGTCTAAAGTGTTTAAGTGTTGATAAAACTGGGTTAGGTGCTGTTTGACCAAGACCACAAAGTGATGTTTCTTTAATCATGTGTGCTAGTTGATCTAGTTCATCGATATCTTTCATCGTTCCGTTTCCTTCACAGATACGATCTAAGATTTCTTTCATCTGTTTGGTTCCTTCACGGCATGGTGTACATTTTCCACATGATTCATCAACTGTGAAATCAAGATAGAAACGTGCAACGTCAACCATACAGTTGTCTTCGTCCATCACGATCATACCACCAGAACCCATCATGGATCCTAATGCTGTTAATGTTTCGAATTCAATAGGTGTATCTAAATCTTTTTCAGTGATACATCCACCAGATGGTCCACCTGTTTGAACAGCTTTAAACTTGCGTTTATTAGGGATGCCACCACCGATGTCATAGATTACTTCACGAAGTGTTGTTCCCATAGGAACTTCAACAAGTCCTGTGTTAACAATCTTGCCACCTAAAGCAAATACTTTGGTTCCACTTGATTTTTCAGTACCAATCGATTTAAACCAATCTGCACCTTTTAAATAAACAACCGGTACATTGGCAAACGTTTCAACGTTATTGACGTTGGTTGGTTTTCCCCATAAGCCTTTGACAGCTGGGAATGGTGGCTTAAGGCGTGGCATACCACGATAGCCTTCGATGGAGGCAATCAATGCGGTTTCTTCACCGCACACAAACGCACCTGCACCTAAACGAATATCAATATCAAAACTAAAATCAGTTCCGAAAAGATTATTTCCAAGAAGATTCATGTCTCTTGCTTGTTTAATGGCGATATTGAGTCTTTCAACTGCAACAGGATATTCTGCTCTAACATAAATATATCCTTGGTTAGCACCAATCGCATAACCACAGATTGCCATCGCTTCCAAGACGGAGTGTGGGTCACCTTCTAAAACTGCGCGGTCCATAAATGCACCTGGGTCGCCTTCGTCAGCATTACAAATGACATATTTTTGGTCAGAAACAGAGTTTCTAGCAAATTGCCATTTCTTACCGGTAGAGAACCCACCACCGCCACGACCACGTAAACCAGATTTGATCATTTCATCAATCGCTTCTTGTGGTGTCATTTGTGTGAGAACTTTACCTAGTGCCATATAGCCATCTTTAGCAATATATTCAGTAATCTCTAAAGGATTGATGTTACCACAATTTCTTAGAGCTATACGTCTCTGTTTTGAATAAAACTTGAGTTGACTCATGTTTTTAATCAGTTTTTTGTCAATAGGATCTTTAACGAGTAAACGTTGAACCGGTCTACCTTTGAGTAAATGTTCTTGACAAATCACTTCAACATCATCTAATGTGACATGAGAATAAAATGTTTCATCTGGATAAACGACAACGACAGGTCCTTTTTCGCACAATCCAAAACATCCTGTTAAGACGAGTCCGACTTCATCTTTCATGTTCATATTGAGTAATACATTCTCAAATGTGTCTTTAATTTCTTTTGATTTAGAACTCATGCAGCCTGTTCCACCGCAAATAAGTACTTGAGTACGTTCGAGCATGTTTTCACCTACCGCTTTCTATTGTTGAGTAAATAACGATCAATCGGTTCATGATTGATAATGTGTTTTTCAACTATTTCTTTGATCATGTCATCTGTAATGGAACAATAAACAAAGGATTGTCCATTTTCATCAATGATTTCAGCCATAGGTTCATAAGTACACTCACCCATACAACCAACTTGTGTTACAGCACAGTTTTCAATCTGTCTATCTTGAATTTCCTTGAGGAAACCCTGTAATACTTGTTTGGCACCTGATGCAATCCCACATGTACCCATGCCAACTTGAATGCGGTAGCCACCCTTAACGTAGCGTACATTCATTTTTTTCAACGCTTCATCTCTTAATTTTTGAAGGTCTTCTAATGATTTCATAATATACCTCTTACTCTATTGATTTCTTGATTAATATAGTCCTTTAAGTAATTCATAACATAGATGTCATGAAGTGTGTCTCCAAGTAGTTCTTTCATGTCATTGAGATGAAAGGTGTACTGCTTGTTATCTTTTTCATATGTGAACGAAAAGTCGTTCATATCTTGATGAATTGCCAGCATAACGACAACATCTCCAAAATCACCAAGTGGTGGCATATCCATATGATGGATGTCAAATGATACCTTGAGTGTCGTTCCTTCGTTGGGTTTTGATGTTAACTGAAACTCTCCTGAGGTTTGTTCAGATACCATTTTGATCATGGATAATCCTAGACCAACTTTACGTGTTTTTCGTGTTGTAAAGAATGGTGAAGATGCTTTTTGAAGTGTTTCTTCATCCATACCACAACCATCATCTTTCATTTCAAGTACTAGCATGTCATCTTCTTTGATGTGAATATCAATGTGATTTGCTTTTGCTACGATGGCATTTTGTGCAAGATCTAGTAGATATAGTGCGATGTTATCCATGATGTATATAATCAAAGAAAGCATCGATGGATAAACTTTCTAGCTCCACTTGATTGTGATCGTTTCGTTCATTGATGTCGGTGATCATATGTGCATCTGAGTTATAAAAGATTTTGTACTGATTGAGATGATGAGCATGAATAAAGTCTTGACTAGCTCTTGAACTCAGTTCAATAGCATCTGGTTTAAAGTTACTTAAGTGGGAAAGGCCACTGTGTTTTTTTCTATCAACATGAGCGAAAACTAAGATATGACGGAAAGGTTGGAGTAATGCTCTTAATTCTAGGAGAGAAAGAGAAAGATTTATGGATAGATCAAAGGGATATACTTCAACGATTTCATCATTGATATCCGTAATTCCCTGCTCACTTCCCAAATGTCCATCATATCTTATGTTGTTTCGCCATGGTTCAAGCAAGTTATCGAAACGATATGCATCATCAGTTGATGCAAAATAACAACATACATGAATATCCTCTGCTAATGATAATTCAATACCAGGGATAAATAACATATCATAGCTTTCTGACAACTCCTTCATAATCTTAAGTTGTTTTGTTGAATTGTGATCGGTAACAGCTATGATATCTAATTTTTTTAAATACGCCATATTAAAGATGTTATTCGGTGTCATGAGGACATCTGCATCAGGCGATAAGACCGAATGAATGTGTAAATCATAATAATAGATCATATGAGACCTCGTTGATAGAGATCGATAATGACTTCATGATTCTTGAATGTCGTTTGAATTAAGCAAATGTCTTCTTCGTTACATTTATCAATCATCTGCTGTGTAATAGCTCTATTTTCAGTGATTATAATTGCTGGTAAATCAATCATCATGGCACATCCGACCGTATTTTCGTGAGAAATAAGTGTAATTAGAATGGCATGATCATCGGCACTTTTGATTGCGGCTGATAAAAGATCAGTCGCGTAACAACCTTGATAGAGATTGTTAAGAGTTTTATCTTGTGTTAAACAGATATAGTTATTAGTTAATATGTCTTTAATCGGTCTCATGTTCTTCACCTCGACAAAAGACTAAATGAACATGTGTGCCAAAGGGATCTGATTCAACTTTCATTTCGTCAGCTGACCTTTTCATATTTGGTAAACCCATTCCTGCTCCAAAACCATTAGCATGATCGAGTTCACTTGCTGTGGAAAAGCCTTCTAGCATAGCTAATTCAATATCAGGAATACCTGGGCCATCATCGAAAAAGTCTAATAAGATATATGTATCATTGATTTCAAATGTCACATAGCCACCTACAGAATGGATGACCACATTGATTTCTGCTTCGTATGAAGCAGCACATACTCTTTTTGTAAGATTCCATGGTATACCAAGCGACTTCAGTGTTCGTTTAATATCTGAAGATGCACGGCCTGCTAAATCATAGTTTTTAGCGATGATTTGATATTCTTTTACCATTGTTGATTATAGATAATACCTTTAATACCATCTTGGTACATCATACCGCTGGTATTAAACATGGTATGTTCAGTTGATAATAATATAATGTTTGATTCTTTGGCTAACTCAATGACTTTAAGTGAAGGAATCTTTCCTCTAACGAGTAAAACAACTTCCATATCTAACATTTCTGCTGTTCTGATCGATTGATTAGTCGTTAAACCTGTAATTAAGATGCTATCTATTAAAACGCGATCATCTTTGACCGAATTGAGGACCATTAAAGCATCACTCATCAAATCAGCACAAAAAGCGTACTTAATTTCTTTTTCTCTAAGTAGCTCTTTCGTATAAACCTGACATTGATATTTTTCGATGATTTCACTTAGTTTCATCTTTGGCTTCTCTCATCTCTTTAATCACTTGTTTCACTTTTTGGACGCTAGAGTTGCCATAGATGTGTTCGTCAATTGAGAAAACAGGAGCTAGTCCGCAAGCACCAATACAGCGGGTTGCATACAACGTGATTTCGCCATCCTTCGTTGTTTCACCTGGTTTGACTTTAAGTTCATCCTCAAGAGTTTCCATAATGTTTTGTGAACCTCTGACGTAACATGCTGTACCTAAACAAACGCTAATCGTCTTTTTGCCTTTAGGGGTAACAGAAAAATTCCCATAAAAAGTCACGACGCCATTGATTTTTGCAATACTTTCGTTCAGTTCTTTTGAGATGATCTTTTGAACTTCGAGTGGAATATGACCAAAGATATGCTGTGCATCGTGAAGCGTAGGCATTAGTGGTCCAGGAAGTTTTTTATTTTTTTCGAGCTGCGCGTAAAAAAGAGCCAGCTTTTCACGTGTTAAAAAAGCTTGTGAATTCATAAGGTATCTCCTTTTGGGTATCGTTTAATTCACCTTAATTATAACACTTATTTTTAAATTGAAAAGACTTTGTCAAGTATTTTGCATTGGATTTTCATATGATAACGTTTTCTATATCTCTTGATCGCATGTTATCGTTGATAAAAAAGAAAAAAACTAGCTAAAATCAGCTAGTTATTAAAGGATATGCAAGAAATGATGATTAAAACCACTTTTTTCTTTTAAAAAAGAAAACCATGGATGCCATAATAACAAAACAAACGATGCTGAAGATTAAAACTGCATGACGATAAGATAAGAGTTCAAAGTAGATAAAATTCATGCCAAAGAATCCTGTTAAGAATGAAAGTGGAATGAAAATAGCTGAAAATAATGTCAGAGTTGCCATAATTTTATTCATCTTAGTCGATTGGTTGTTCATATGAAGATCAAGCATGTTTCGCATTTGCTCTCTTGATTGATTAATACGATAATCTAGGCGTTGAAGATGGTCCATCAAATCGTCATAATAAGGTTGATTATCAAGATCAAAAACTTCATGTTTTCTGGCTAGCATCTTATCGAGTTGTTCATACGTAGGAGTTACATGATTTTTGAGTTTTAACATCGATTTTCTCATAAGATAAAACTCATCTTGCTTGATGTTCTCATTATCAATAATCGTTTCTTCAAACAAGTTGATTTGCTCATCTAATATATCATAGATATCAAGTTCATAATCTGTGATGATATCTAAGATCTGATAGAGTAAATAGTCAATGCCACGCTGACGCAGATCTTTATGATCAGCAAAAAGCGATTCAAGAGGTTCAAGGAATTGAGGCTTTTTTTCATGAAAGGTAATCAATGTATCCTTATACATGACCAAACTCATGTATTCTTCAACTACTTCACCCTGATATAAAAACTCGAGGTTAAGTACTGCAAATATATATTGATTTTTGATTTCAAATTTAGTACGCTGATTAACGTTGAAAACATCTTCCAAAACAAGGGGATCGATAGGGTATGTTTCTCTTAGTTGGTCAATGGTTTTGACATCGGCCAATCCGACGACTTGAATATAGTGTTTTCGATTAGTTTTCTTATCAAAAGCATGCGTGATTTCTAAATGATTCTCATCATATTCATAATGCGTAATGCTAGTTTCAACATGCTTGTGTTCACCTGTGTAAATCATAGATTTAGGTTTGATGTATTGTGATAGATTCATAGACATTCACCTCTTATAGAATAATATAAGTTATACCTTCGTTTGCTTTTTTATAATCCGAATCCGTTTGTAAAAAGTTTTGATAGGTTTTGATAACTTGATCAAAACCTAAGAGATATCCAAATGCTTCTCCAGGTATATAAGCTTTAATCTTCTTTTTGTTTACGAGTTGTTCAAGATATTGATGTAATGCTTCTTTGATTTTCCCACCAACACCATGAGAACCATAACCATGTATCAATTTGATCGCTTTGTCTTTTTCATACCTAATGATAACATTGACACGATTTAAAGCGAGTTCAACGGTTGGCATACTTTCTTTGATATTGTACGTCTTCATTTGAGTTTAGCAGAATTATTATTAACAACAACGTGAGGAACACTTGATACCAGTTTCGAGAATCGCGTAAATCCTAACTCTGCATAGTTAAATGTTGGGTGCTTCTTCTCGAGTTCTTGTTTAATTTTCGTAAGCATCATTTCTTTACTCTTGTTTCTTTTTATTATTTCAACAATCTCATCCATAATATCAGCTTTTTGCAGTGTTGTTGTCAACGAGACATAAGTTGTCGTTTTTTCTTGACTTGTGATTACACCTTCGATATTTCCAACAAGATTGGATAATGAGCGATGTCCATACTTTCTAGGGTCAAAATCAGAAAACCTGTTGACTAAAATATCGCCTAAACGAGATAATTGAATACGATTATCAATACCGTTTTCAATGATGAGCCCCTTAATTGTACTTTCAATTTCAGCCTTATCAGCTTCAACAAGTTTAGGTGCCATTTCCTCTTCATCTTCTTCTTCATCTAAATACTCAAAGTATTTAAACTCATTGCATGCTGAACGAAAAGCTTGAGTGGTCGTTTTAATACTGCCAACACCAATAACGTGCATGCCACCTTCTCTTAATTTCACCGCAAGTGGTGTGAAATCTGAATCTGAGGTGACAAGAAAGAATGCGTTAATCTTTTCTTGATACATCATCTCTTGAGCATCAAGAGCGAGTGCCATATCGGCTGCGTTTTTTCCTGTAGCTACATTATATTGATGAACTGGCTTAATCGCATGATCTTG
>CAZETB010000010.1:18353-42822 GCA_964514865.1 uncultured Mariniplasma sp.
ATACGGTTCATCAATTTAAGATTTTTTAATCCTTCATATACCTTTCTGACATCCATAGGTTTTAATGGTTGTTCAGTTTTTTTGATATGTCGCATTTTATGAACAAGTGATAGTGGATAAAGCACGGGAACATCATGGGTTTCAACTTTGATTTTTACTCTTCCTGTACAAACAATATACGTATAGATTGGCGCTTTTTTAAGCATAACACTTTTAAGTGATTGTGTTTTAGATGCAATAGACTTAATCGGATTTGGAATGCTATAAGTGTTTTGGTCTAACCATAGTTTTTTAGACCATGTTTTATCTGATTCTTGACCTGTGATAACCCCATGATCTTCGAGTGTTTCAATGATATGAACGCCGGATGAGTTCACAATAACGTGGGGAATTTCTAAAGACTTAGTCCCATCGTAAAACGTTAAATTATGAATGACAAATGTATCTTTCTTAGGTTTATTCTTCCCCATGATTGTTCTAAGAACAAACTCCCCAAACATACCTTTTCCAACAGGTGACTTAATCAAAATGACGATAAGTAACATTAGGGCAATCCCGCAGACATATTCCATGAAATGCACCTCATTTATTATTAATATAGCATAATTCAATTAATTTGTACATTTCAAAGGATGTTGTATTTATAAAACCATAGCTGTATAATAATAGTAAATATTGCATATCAAATGGGGGAACATATGAGTGGAAAACGCAAATATCTTTTATACTTCTTATTGATAGGTGTGATTTTCACCTTAACATTAATCGCACTCACACAAATCGGTGATCAAAAACTAAGTTCAGATGATCTATTTGTGCAAGAACAACTTCGTTATTTAGATGACGGTGCATCAGATATCGATTTCATAGAGGTTAATCTCTACTTTGGGAATGATGATGCCTACTTAGAAATTATTTATGATTACAGATACTTAGGTATCGAACGTAGAACGAGACTACTAGCAAATCGATATACCGGTCAAATCGTGGGAGGTGGATATGAAGATGACTTCCCAGATTTTGTCAATGATTTTAATATAATCAAGCTAAATTATTCGCATAAATTGGTATATACCCAAGAACACATTGATAAACTTCTTGATAAATAGATATCATCTAAAGATATGAAAAACAAAAAATGCCCGAATCGAGCATTTTTTTGTTTTTAGCACATTAAGTATACTAAATAAAACTTTGATGGAGGCCTCAAACGGATTTGAACCGATGATCAGGCAGTTGCAGTGCCTTGCCTTACCACTTGGCTATGAGGCCTTAACATGCTATATCATTATATCTTTTTAACCCTTTAAAAGTCAATAAGATTTCAAGGTTTTTTGAAAATGATCTATCCATAAATCGATCATCTCATGAATAGCCTGAAAGGTATTCTCATATTCACCAGTATAATAAGGATCAAGAACATTCTCTCCCTTTGTATTTGGATGAATATCTCTATAGAGATAAATCTTGTATTGATGGGTACCAGCTAATCGTTTAAGATCACGAACATTATCTTGGTCCATCCCAATAATTATGTCAAATTCTTCAACATCATTCATCGAAATGCGTTGTGCTTTTTTACCAACCAATTCAGCATTTTCTCTTCTTAATATCTTTGCTGTTCCTGGATGTGGTGGTCTACCAATCTCATAAGATGATGTCGCTCTTGATTCAACACTGATCAGATGAGATAATTCCAAATCTCTAATACGTTTATTAAACAATCCTTCTGCCATCGGTGAGCGGCAAATATTACCTAGACAAACAAAACATACCTTCATGAATAACACCTCTTTCCTATGATAACATAAATCAACATTTTTATGTAAATTAGCACTTAATTGTTGACAGTGCTAAAATGTTGATTTATAATGATATTGGCAATCGATACTATTGACTGCCAAAGGAGGAACAACATGAACTTCACACAAATGGATGATTATTCTAAAGATCCAAAAATACTAGAAAAATTTGGACGTAATATTGTTGAAGCTGTCAAGCAGGGTAAAATTGATCCTGTGATTGGACGCGAGGAAGAAATAAGACGCGTGATTAAAATTTTATCGCGTAAAACAAAAAATAATCCTGTATTAATAGGTGAACCAGGTGTCGGTAAGACCGCTATTGTTGAAGGCTTAGCACGACGTATTGTCGATAAAGATGTGCCCCTAGGACTACAAAACAAAATGATCTACGAACTCGATTTGGCTGCCCTTGTTGCAGGTGCTAAATTTAGAGGTGAGTTTGAAGAAAGACTTAAAGCTGTACTAAACAAAATCAAAGAATCTAATGGTGAAATCATTCTATTCATTGATGAACTTCATACCATTGTAGGTGCTGGTCGTGCCGATGGTGCGATGGATGCTTCTAACATGTTAAAACCGATGCTTGCACGTGGTGAATTACACTGTGTTGGTGCAACCACACTGAATGAATACAGAAAATATATTGAAAAAGACTCAGCTCTTGAACGTCGTTTCCAAAAAGTCATGATTGATGAACCGACTGTTACTGATACCGTCAGTATTTTACGTGGATTAAAGTCACGATTTGAAGCACATCATGGTGTTCATATTTCTGACCCTGCGATTATTGCTGCAGCAACACTATCTAACCGTTATATTTCAGACAGATTCTTACCCGATAAAGCCATCGATTTAATCGATGAAGCATGTGCTTCAATTAGACTTGAAATTGATTCAATGCCTGTCGAATTAGATTCTGTTTTAAGACGCTTAATGCAATTAGAAATTGAAAAAACAGCTTTGGATAAAGAATCAGATCCAATATCTAAAGAGCGTCTAAGTAAAATCAAAGGTGAAATTGAAACACTTAAGATGAATGAAAAAGAGTTAAGAGCTCAATGGGAAAAAGAAAAAAATCAAATAAATGCTATTAAATCAGAAAAAAATGATCTTGAAAAGTTAAGAAATGATCTACAAAATGCATTTAATGCTAACGACTATCAAAAGGCTGCTGAACTTCAATATAGTAAAATACCTGCTATTGAGAAAAAGATACAACAAATGACTGAAGATAGCCAAAAAGAAGGTAAATTATTAACTGAAGTTGTTACAGAAGAATCGATAGCAGAAATCGTTTCTAAGTGGACACAGATCCCTGTATCTAAATTGATGTCTGGTGATAAAGAAAAGCTCTTACACCTTGAAGAAACACTTAAAAAACGTGTTATCGGTCAAGATCATGCACTTCGCTTGATCAGCGATGCGATTATTCGTCAACGCGCAGGTATCAAAGATGAGAATAGACCAATCGGATCGTTCTTGTTCCTTGGACCAACTGGTGTTGGTAAAACCGAGGTTGCTCGCTCATTAGCTGAAGCTTTATTTGATAGTGAACATCAAATCGTTCGTATTGACATGAGTGAGTATATGGAATCATTTAGTGTTTCTCGATTGATTGGTTCTCCTCCCGGATATGTTGGATATGATGAAGGTGGACAGTTGACAGAAGCCGTCAGAAGAAAACCCTATTCGATTATCTTATTCGATGAAGTTGAAAAAGCACATCCTGAAGTATTCAACATTTTATTACAGATTCTAGAAGATGGTAGATTAACCGATAGTCAAGGACGTACAGTTGACTTTAAAAACACAATTATCATCCTAACATCAAATATTGGTAGTGAATATTTATTAAGTTATGAACCTAATGCACAAAAAGAAGTTATGAATCTTGTAAAAACAAAGTTTAAACCTGAATTCATTAATCGTATTGATGAAATCGTCATCTTTAATGCGTTATCACTCAAGATTCAAGTTGAGATTGCTCACAAAATGATTCAAGATTTAAAAGCCCGACTTGATGAGAAAAATATCCATATTGTATTTGAAGATGATATCGAAAAATTTGTCATCAAACATGGTTTTAATGATGAATATGGTGCAAGACCGTTAAAACGTTTCATTCAACGTCAAATAGAAACACTGATTGCGTCTAAGATGATTGAAGGCTTTATTGAGCCACATAAACATTATCAGTGTATCGTTGTTGATGACCATTTAGAAATCATAAGCCTCGATAAGTAATGAAAAGGTGCGAGATACGCACCTTTTTTATTTTGTGATGATCATGCAGATATGACTGTGTTGATGATCATATGTATCTAACTTGATATTTTTGTAAAATGTTACTTTGAGTTTAGCCTCTGATATGATTTTTTCTAACCTAGATTTCGTGTAAGGAAATAAGATTGTTTCATCTTCTGTTTGTTGATGATTATAAGATAGTACTGTCTTGAAAATGATATGATCTTCTTGATATGTATAATATCTTTCAAATGTTATGTTCTCTCTCTTAATAACAGGTAACTGACTTGGTTTGCTTTCTAGGATCTGATCATAGTTGAGCATGGTCACTATGAAGTACCCATCAGAAGATAATGTGTGAAAGATATGATTGAAAAATGTATATAATTCTTCTAATTTGAGATGAGGTAATGTATTACCAAAACATGTGATAAGATCATATGAGTTGAGCTTCATGGATGTAACCATATCACCTTGTATAAATTCATCATTTGGAAAATTCTTTTTAGCCACAGCAATCATCTGTTGGTCAAGATCTACACCACGCATCTTCATCCCCATGTGTTTTATCAAGTGGACCAATCTACCTGTTCCACATCCTAAGTCAATGGCTTGGCCATTTGGTTTGATGAAAGGTTTTAAATCTGTTTCTAAATCTCCATCAAAAGGAAATATCTCATCATACAAATCAGCAAAATGTTGATACATTATAAAGCACCTATCGATCTAAAAAACACGATGAAGCCAAATAATGTGAATATCGAAAAGATGGATGACCAAATGACGAGTTGTCCTGCTAACTTCTCATCACCACCCATTTCATGAACCATGATGGCAGAGGATACTGCGACAGGTGTGGCAAATAAGGCGATTAAACCTGCATATGCGAATTCCATGCCAGGAATTTGATCTTCTAGATAATATGCTAAACCTAAAGTAATTACAGGAACAATCACAATACGCCATATAACGCCTTGTGTGATTTGCTTAAATAATGGTTTCACAACAGATAATTCAAATTGTCCACCTAAGGCAATCAGTGCCATAGGAGATGCCGTTTGACTAATCAGCCGAACGGATGAATAGACAAATGTTAAATCATCTTTGATTGAAATAATGGGTTCTCCACCTTCTGGTGTGATCAATCCTCTGATAAATAAAACAAATAAACCTGCAAAAACACCGATAATGAGTGGATTTGTCGCAATGTTAAGCATCATTTTCTTAACACTGATTTTTTCACCGTGCTCATTGACTTGATACATGTTGAGTGAAACAACAGATAATACGTTAGCTAAAGGAATCGTGAATGCTGAAAGTAGGGCAACAACTGCAATCGCTTCAACACCACCTAACGTTTGTGCTAAAGGAATACCAATCAACGCGAAATTGGATCTCACGATGACTTGAAGTACAACACCCTTTTGATTAGGATCTTTAACTAAATAAGGTATTGTTATCATGCCAATACCATAGAGTACAAGCATCATCACGACAGCAAATGCTATGACACCAATCTTAATCTGACTGAAACTCTCAATGTTATAGACATTGAAAAAAAGTAGGGCCGGTAATCCAACTCTAAAAACATATTTATTTAATAAATTTACGAAATGTTGATCAATGAATCCAATGCGTTTTAAGACGTATCCTAACATAATGATTAAGACAATAGGTAGTATGGCATTGGTTGCAAATAAAAAGGTATCAAACATGGTGTTAACCTCTTTCATAGTGTACTTTCATATTGTATCATGAAACATAAATATATCACACCATACATCATAGATATCAAACAAAAAAGTGATATCAAAAATGAAGATATCACTTGATGTTATGCATCTTATAGATTATTCTTTTTTCGTATAATCCTGTTTTCTAATCGAACCATCAACTTTATGGATCACAACAGATGAACCTGCTGATTCTGCAAGTTGTTCAGCATACTCAATGGCTTCTTTTTGTGTATCAAAGAATTTAATAGTTTTCGTTGAACCTTCTTTTCTGACACGCCATTTCTTAAAGTTTTCACTCTTGTCATCCTTGTTTTGAGAAACATGGTATTTAGCTATTTTGCTTGTTTTATCTTCGGGTTTTTCCTCTGATTTTTCTTCGAGAGGTGCTTCTTCCTTCTTAGGTTCCTCTTTAACAACAGGTTCTGGTTTTGGTTTCGGTTCTTCCTTAACTTCGACCTTCTTTTCAACTACAACTTCGGGCTTGGGTTCTTCAACCTTCGGTTCTACAAATGCTCTTTGTTCTTGTTCCTTTTGAGCAACTAACTTAGCTTCTTCGGCTTTCTTTTGTTTGCGTTTTCTAAACCAACACATGAGACATTCTCCCTTCTTTGTACTTTACATTCATTATAATACACATTTTATAAAAACAAAGGAATTTACTGCCTTTTTATGTTTTTTTAACGTTGTTTTGTTAAGATATCTTTATGAGGTGATGGCATGATCCATTTAAAAAGCGTATCCTTTGATCACATAAAAGAAGATATTTTCCCATATTATCTTCCTTTCTTTCCATCCACCATAACATTTGAAAAACCTGTTACAATTTTAGTGGGTGAAAACGGGACAGGTAAATCTACATGGATGGAATTAATTCAAGAAGTATTGAGCTTATATCACATCAAACATCGCGACCAGAAATTGGATGACATTCAACAAGTCATTCATGATGCTTCACGTCATGTTTCATGTCGCTATGCATTAAAAAAACCAAAAGGATTCTTCTTTTCAGCAGAAGATTTTACATCATATATTCATTATCTAACACAAGAAAAACGGGAAGCTTATCAAGAACTCAAACGCATCGAAAAAGATTACGAAGGCAAATCTGCATTTGCAAGACAACAAGCACGTATGCCTTTTTCAAGAACTGTCTCGGATATTGAGGGTATGTATGAGAAAGATCTATTAACATCTTCTCATGGTGAAGCCTATTTAGATTTCTTTAAATCCCGATTAAGAGAACAGGAAATCTATCTGATCGATGAACCAGAAACACCCTTATCCATTCAGAATCAATTGACACTACTATCGATGATTGATGAAGGTGTTCAAAGAGGAAACCAGTTCATTATTGCGACACATTCTCCGATTATGATGGCCATTCCTTATGCAGATATTTATCAAATCAATCGTGAATCTATGAAAAAGACGACTTATGATCAGATAGAATCTGTCGTACTTCTAAAACAATTTATGAACCATAAAGAATCATTCTTCAGGCATTTATATGACAAATAAACGAAAAGCGCAAATCTACTTTGCGCTTTTTTATTGTGGATCAATAACATAAACAATTCTAACACATTCACTTGTGTTGCCATAGTAATCAGTTGCTTGATAGGTAATCTCATAACGACCTACAGCTGGTACTACCTGTCCTGTGATAGTCACTGTGATGTCTAATTGACTTTGATCACTTACGGTAACACCTGCATCAACCCAGGTATCACCGATAAGAATCGTGTCAATACCGGGATTTAGCGTAATGGTTGGTGGTGTTTCATCAACAACAGTTACTTTTCTAACCCAGGTTTGTGTCAAATCTTTATAAGTCACTTGATAAACAATATCATAAACACCAACACGAGATGTATCAACCTCATTAATCACAGTGATAACCTCTAGTTTTTTAAATCCATAATAAGCAGTTGCTCCTGGATCTATATAATCTTCTTGAAGTTCCACTGTATCAATACCAGGTTTGAGTTCAAATGAAATATAGTCTACAGATAAATCTGTACAACCTGTCATACTAAGTAATAGGAAGAACATGATAGCTAATACAAATTTTCTCATAGATACATACCTTCTTCCTTGCGGTAATAGACAATGATTTCGGGATGATAAGCTATGTTATCTAATACATAAACATAACGTGTCTTTTGATAGATGTGTCCTTCATAGTTGACCCGATATATGATTTCATATACACCAGGTGTTGACGTATCGACTTGACCTTCAACTTCAATTTCACCCAGATTGGAAGTTGCTCCAGCATCCTCATAGTTATCTCCTACTTCGAGTGTAGTTACATCAGGTAATAAAGTAATCAAAACAGTTTCTTCTTGGATAACCGAGACCATGCGATATTTAGTATCGATGATTTCTTCACCTAAAAGAATGTTGTAAACGATTTGATAGGTCATGTCATCAACTTCAGTAATAAGCGTTTCTTTTGTTAAAAGTTGATCAAAAAGAACGATTGATGCATCTTCCCATTCATCAAAGTTTGAAACGGTATCAACACCTGGTTGAAGTGATATAGATTCCGGCAGGAATGTCATATCATACTCTGGATAAATGTGGATATCTTCGGTAATAAAATCAAATGATTCGCTCCAGCCAATGAACGTATATGAAAACGATGGTGAATTTTCTTTAGTAGGATGATTGGGTTCTAAAACGGTTCCACCATAAGGAATTTGTTGTGTCGAGATGACCGTGATTAAATCGGCATCAAAAAATGTTACTGTATAAAGACCATCATGAAATCTTGCATAAAGATTAAATGATGCTGTGATGGGTTCTATTTGATAGATTGATACAAAATTGCTATCTAAATACCACCCTAGAAAAACGAGTTCTGATTCTGGTGTCGGTGTGTCGGGAATGGCTTGATAAAGGTATTCATCAGTCTGATAAGTCTCACCATTAACAATGTATGTAATGGTATAGGTTTTCCTTTCATATCGTGCATACAAGATCGTATCTTCATAGATGGGTTCATCTACATATGGTGTGGTATAAACTAAATCATAATACCAACCTATGAAATCATAACCCGTCACTTCTTGAGGATCCGGTAACGTGATGATTTCACTATAATAAATCAGACTTTGAGATATTAAAACATCATCACGATAGAATGAAACGTTGAGTTGTGTGGGTTCATATTTGGCATAAAAAGTGATGTTGGAATTGATTACGTCCACACCATCTTCGTATAAATCAGTCAACTGACTATCATAATACCACCCGATAAATAGATATCCTTCTTTGGTAGCTTCAGGTGCATCAAAGCTAAATCCTTCTACAACTGAAATGGGATCAATCAGTATCCCTCCATTTGTTTCAAATGTCACTGTGACATAATCGACTTGCATCGCAGCGTCTGCCTGAACTATAGAAGAAATAACAGTATTATCATTCCACGTAAAGCTTTTACTTAATGCAGTTGACATAAGTTGAGAGATAGTTTGATTTGAAGACATCGTTTGAAAGTGAGACTTCATTAATGCTAAAACACCGGCAACCTGTGGTGCTGCAAATGAGGTACCTGAACCTGTTGCAAATCCATTATTCAATGAAGTAGACACAATACTAGAACCTGGAGCTGTTATATCAACAGCATCGTTAAAGTTTGAAAACGATGACATAGATAAAGATTCATCTATCGATGCTACACTGATAACACCAGGATAAGAAGCCGGGTAGTATTTAGATGTATCTCCATCATTACCGCTTGCTCCAACAATGATGATACCAGCAGCAATCGCTTGTTCAACTGCAGATTGTGTAACCGTGTTAATAGATTTTGTCCCTAAAGACATGTTAATGATATCTGCCCCTTGTGTACGTGCATAGTGAATTGCCTCTGCAATCGATGATTCTAAAAACTGATCTGATTCATCTTCTTCTGTAAGAGGGTTATCAGAATTATTGGCTTTAATTACTAACAATTTCACATTTGAAACTATACCTGCGATTCCTTTATTGTTATTTTTATTAGCTCCAATGATGCCAGCGACCATCGTACCATGACCATTGTCATCTTCAACATGTGATAAGCTTGTTTCACTCGTTGTTTTGGTTCTCGCGTTATATGATGATTGAAGAATTCGCCCGATAAATTCATCGTGATCCGTATCGATTCCAGTATCGATAATCGCAACAACAACATCTGCAGATCCTTCCGTAAGTGACCATGCTTCTGTAACATGCATCAACGATAAGGCGTACTGATCTGTGACAAGCGGATCTGATGTTATCTGATCAAAACGTCCCATTTTTTCGAGAGTTTGGTTTTCACTAAATCCTAATTGAAGCAGTTCATCTTTCTGGTAAGAGGGCACATCAAAAACTGCATAACCATAATCTGAGTATGACGTCAAGTTGATATCATATTGATGTTCTAGCATATAGGCTTCTTGTTGATCATCAACATTCATCATCATTTGAATGATGACAGCATCTTGAGGCAACGAAAAAAAGGATATGAGTACATAGAAAAAACTTGATAAAAGTAAGATAATAGATATCCTTCTCATCATAAAGCCTCCTTATATCTATTATACGATTAGAGATGTTCTTTTATTGGTTTAAAACGATATTATTTGAAAAAAAATACCCCAAACGGGGTATTTCTAGAACTATTCTTTTGTTTCTTCTTTCACTTCTTCAACTTTATCAGTTCCTAAATATTTAGGAAGTTCCATACCAGCCATATCAAATAATTCTTTCATAGGTGGAATAGATTTAAAGAGTGATGATGCAAAATTAGCTGTAGATGATGAACCATCTTTAGAACCGCTATCCCAAACTGTGATCTTATCAAATTTAAGATTCTTAATCGCTTCAACTTGAACTTTAACTAAGTTTTCTAACTTATCAGCAATTAATAACTTGACGGCTGCATCAGGATTGTCACCAGCTGAACTGACAATTTGCTTAAAACCTTCAGCTTGTTTTGATAGAATTTCAAAATTACCACGCGCTTCAGCTTCGAGCTTAGCAAATATCGCATCGGCTTCACCACGCGCTTTTCTACGAATTTCTTCAGCAAGTGCTTCAGCTTCAATCACACGTCTTTGTTTTTCAATTTCAGATTTAACAATGACATCTGCTTCAAGCGTTGCTTTTTCACGAGTCGCACGCGCAAGTTCAGCTGTTTGTTCAGCGACATACGCATCTTCTAAGGCTTTAGCTGCTGCAATTTTTTCAGCAGTCATCGCTTTTCTAAGTGATTCAGCTTCAATCTCACGACGTGATGCATTACTTTGTGAAATGAATCCTAAAGATGTATTTTCACCTTCGATCGCTTTTGCATTCGCTTCAGCTACTTGAACTCTTTGGTCTCTAAGTGCGTTAGCCTCACCAATCGAACCATCTCTGTTCTTTTCAGCAACGGTCTTTTTCGCATCATTAATCGCTTTAGCTGCTGCTTCTTTACCAAGTGCTTCAATATAACCAGATTCATCATTGATATCGGTGACGTTAACGTTGATTAAACGTAAACCGATCTTTTTAAGTTCTGTTTCTACGTTACCGGAGACAGCTTCTAAGAATTTATCTCTATCGGTATTGATTTCTTCAATATCCATGGTTGCAATGACAAGACGTAATTGACCAAAAATAATATCTTTTGCTAGTTCTTGAATTTCAACCATCTTTAAGCCTAATAGACGTTCTGCGGCATTTTGCATAACACCAGTTTCAGTTGAAATACCAACGGTGAAACGTGATGGAACGTCAATACGAATATTTTGACGAGATAGTGCATTTGTTAAGTCAACTTGAATGGACATAGGTGTCAAATCAAGGAACTGATAAGCTTGCCAGAATGGCCAAACAAATTTAGCACCACCATGAATACAGTTTGCTGATTTGTTCGTTCCGTCATTATTGGAACCAACTTTACCATAAATAACTAAAATCTTGTCTGATGGGCACTTTTTAATACGTGATACAACGAAGACAAGAAATGAAAATACAACTACGACGATGGCAACAATAATGCCAAAGATTCCTGCAGGATTAGATGCTAATACATTAAACATTTTCAAGTTCTCCTTTATTTAGATTTAACAATCAACGTTGCTGAATCGAGTAACCCAACAACCTCAACAGATGTTTTTGGCAAAATATCTTCCTTTTCATCTGTAACTGCATCAATTTCGGTCAATCTTTCTTGAACGAGGATTGATACTTTCCCTTTGCCACTACGACTATGGGGAATTCTTATATAAACTGTTCCTTTTTTCCCAATAGCGTTACTATAGTCAAGGTTACCTGCTGATTCAAGCTTTAATGTTGCTCTAAAGGCTAAAGCTTGTAAAAATGCAGCAATCATACCAGCGACTAAGCCAAGGATAATCCCTAACCAAACGCCAAGACTTGACACAAGTAAAAACGCAACCCAAGAACCAATAGCTAAGAAGACTAACGCATTTCTTAATGTTAAAATCTTCAATCCTGCTATTCCTGTAAATGGATCATCATTGATACCGTCAAAATCGACGTTTGGATCTCCTATACCATCAAATTCATCGGTATCAAAACCCAGCAAGAGCATCACGAGAAATATGATCATAATCGCTGTTGAACTTGATGCGAGGACAAATAGTACCTGTTCTAAGGCACTCATCGAATCCCACCACATAATTTTATACCCCCTTTTTTGAACTTGATATTATTTTACCATAAAATTTTTAAAAAATATAGATATCATTTACGATTGGTGTGATTGAAACCATGTTGTTATTTCAGTTAATCTCTTACTTCTAGCTTGTGGTTTTCCACTGCGTGAAAGTTCATGTGTTTCGCCTTTAAACCAGATGAATTTAGTATCTAATCCCTGTTCTTTAAGCAATGTAAAAAATTGCATAGCCTGTTCGATTGGACAACGATAATCATTGTCTGAATGAATGAACAGCAAAGGTGTTTTTACTTGTTTTGAATATTTAATAGGTGATTGTTCGTAGAGTAAATCCATATCGGTGAGTGGATGACCTGCTGTTTGATCCTTTGAGAAATAAAAACCTATGTCTGATGTCCCATGAAATGACAGCCAATTTGATATGCTGCGCTGAGTAACAGCTGCTTTAAATCGATCTGTGTGACCTACGATCCAGTTGGTCATAAAACCACCATACGATCCGCCAGTAACAAAGAAGTTCTTCGTATCAATTTGAGGTGTTTTTGCAATGACTTGATCGGTGAATGCCATGAGGTCATCGTAATCAATCGTGCCATATTTTCCTCTAATATCTGCAAATGCGTCACCTTTTCCATCACTACCTCTTGGGTTCGCATAACACACGAAATACCCTGCATTTGCCCAATATTGCATTTCGTGATAATAGATTTTCCCATAAACTGTTTTGGGTCCACCGTGGATATCAAGGATCGCAGGATATTTCTGATTAGGTTTAAAATCTTTAGGATAAAGGATAAATCCTTTAACAACATGATTTTGCCCTTTGACTATGATTTCCTTAGGTGATGCGACATAGCGATTTTTCATGATGCTTTGATTGAAACGGGTTAGTTGAAGTTGCTTGTTTTCTTCCATATGCAATTGATACATTTCTTGAAGCTTTTGGCGATATTGACCAATTGCATAAAATTGTTGATTAGCATAGCAAAGACTATCGAGGGCACCATTGAATTGAAATTCCATTTTGATGGTACCATTTAAATCTAGTGAATGAATTTCAGTGTGATCATCGACAGTTGCTATAAAGAATAGTTTGTCACCAAACACAACATCTTTTTTGCCCTCACCTAATCTGACATCACTACCTACCGAGTTACCGATACTACCTCGGTAAATAGTTAAGAGTTCAAGTTTCTTATGTTTTAATACAAAGAAATCTGGATTTTGGTTGATACCGAAATCTTTCATGTCTGTACCAGCAACAATAATATGACGATTGATTAAGTATAGATTGGACACGCTGCAATCATCTTCATGATACAAAATATCTGTTTCATGGGTGTCGATATGATAAGAGAAAATGTGTGTCGTTAAACGTTTAATTCCTTTCATTTCAGATCCTGTATAGTAGATATGTTTAAGATCATCAGATACTTTGACGATACCTACATTAAAATCAGGATCTACAAGTGGTTTGATTATTTTAGTTTCAATGTCATATAAAAAGAGTTGTTGTCTTTTGTTTGCAATGTGACCAGAACCATTGAAATAAAAGGGGATTTCATTGATGTCTTCGTATAATTGATTGTCTTTATCTTGAAGAATAAACTTTTTTCTAAGTTCCTGTTGATCAAGATAAAGGTGATGCTGTTCAGAGGTTAACATACTCTTAAGGAGTAATTGACCCTTGAGAACTTTAACTATGGTTGCAGGAAAAGGAAATTCATATGCTTTTTCTAGTTTTTCAGTTTGGATATTGTAGCGATAATAGATGGTATATTTTTCATCCTTTACCCTTTTTTCTTCTGCTTTTGTTTTTTCATAAGTAAAAAGTAATGTGTGTTCAGATTCAAAAAGGAATGAACTCTTTGTCTTTAAAGATGCACATTTTTTATGCTTAAGACCATCGCTCACCCATAGGTCATAGGTATACTCGTTTTTCTTTTCCTGTGCTTTTGCAACCAAGAAGGCGAGCCTGTTTTGTTGATCGTTGGTTTGTAGATTTGATAGATACTTAAATTCTAGAAATAGATCGCGCGTCATATCTTCCATAATATCTCCTTGTATAAAAAAATGCCAAAAATGGCATTTTAAAGTTTATTAGATGACAAAATTACCGTTCTTAAAGACTTGGACTTCTTTACCGTCTTGTGTAAGCCCAACAATTTCCATATCTTCTGATCCAAACATGAAGTCTGCATGGACCATTGAATTGTTATAACCAATTTTTTCTAATTCTTCAATAGGTGTGTTAACACCATTTTTCACATTCATAGGATATGCACGTCCGAGTGCCATATGGCATGATGCATTTTCATCAAAGAGTGTATTCAAGAATAAGATATTTGTGTTTGAAATGGGTGAATCATGCGAAATTAATGCGATTTCACCAATATAACGGCTATTTTGATCCGTATCAAGTAAGTTATCGAGTGCTTGTTTTTCTTTCTTAGCATCGTGTTCAACTACTTTGCCATCTTTGAAAACAAGATAGAAATCTTCGATTAATTTACCTTGATAATTGAGAGGTTTTGTAGCAACCACTTTACCACGAGTTCCCCATTTATAAGGCATTGTAAATGATTCTTCAGTTGGGATATTTGGGTTGAAGTAGGCTTTATTAACAGCAACTTCTCCACCGCCAGCCCAAACATGATTAGCTACGAGTTCAACAATTAAATCTGTACCTAAGCTGTTCTTGAAATGAAGATGCTTGAAGTTATAGTCATTTAAAATCTGATTATGCTTGGATAATATGTGATTGTGTTCTTCCCAAGCTTTGATAGGATCGTTTTCTAATGTGACGCGAGATGCATCAAAGATAGCTTGCCATAAAGCTTCAACTGCTTCATTTTCTTCTAACTGTGGGAATACTTGTTTAGCCCAAACAGGATTTGGTGCAGCAACGATGGTCCATTGTACCTTATTGCCCATGAGATGCTCTCTAAAAAATGATAAGGCTTTTTGAGCTGCGATACCTTGGCGTTGTGCCTTGATGGGATCAACATCTTTATTAAGTCCTGGAATAGGTGATGAGACAGAGATAAAGCATGCACCTGCATCAACAAAATCTTTGTTTTGTTCGATAATCCATGATGGAATCGTCTCTAAGTCTTCAACAGTTTGATGACGTAATGAACTTCTTGAAATGTAATCATCGCTCCATTGAACATAAACAATTCGTGCACCAGCTTGATAAGCTTCTTCTGCGATTTCACGAATGAGTTCTTTGGTTTCAGTTGTTCCTCTGATGATAACAACTTGGTTTTTTTGAACATTAACGCCGACTCTAACGGCAAGCTTAGCAAGCTTGTTAACTAAAATGGGATTTGGCATGTTACTTTAGACTCCTTTATGTCAATTTTTAATTTTTCCTATGCTTCTAGATCTTCTTTTGCTGCTTTAAAATATTCTATAACACGTTGCTGTGGCATTGGTTTACAATAATAATATCCTTGCGCATAATCGACATGATATTTTTTCACCATATCAGATTGTTCTTTGGTTTCAATACCTTCTGCAACCACATTAAGTTTTAAGTGGTGAGCTAAATCAATCATGTATTTTAAAACATAAAATTCTTCGGTATCCTCTTTGATATTACTGATAAATGTTCGGTCTATTTTTATGGTATCAATAGGTAAACGTTGAAGATAAGTTAATGAAGAGTATCCTGTACCAAAGTCGTCCAATGCGATTGTAAAACCCAAACGTTTGAGTGCATTGAGAACATGAATGCTCTTTTGAATATCAGAGATAATCGCAGTTTCTGTGATTTCAATGTTAAACTTCTTACAGTCAATATGATGTTCTTCAATCCATTTAATAAGATCAGAAATAAATTTATCATTCATTAACATCGATGCAGATAGGTTAATCGATACTTTAAATTGACGTTTCTTTCCCCATTCAGGAAATTGCTGAGCTGCTTGAATAAAGACCCATTCTGTGATGTCTTTAATAAAGCCGTTTTTTTCTTATAATGAAATAAATTAAAGGGGAGGAATAAAGCCTTTGGTGGGGTGAACCCAACGAATGAGTGCTTCTGTACCTATAGATTTTCCTGTTTCTAGATCAATGATGGGTTGATAATATAGTTGGAACTCTTGATTTTGGATTGCTTGACGTAATTGATTGAGCAGTTCTGTTTGTTGCTTAATAACCATAACCATTTCATCATCAAAGATAACCGTTTGATCTTTACCTTTAGATTTGGCAATGGACATTGCAGCATCTGCATGACGCATTAACGTGATGTAGTCAAGACCGTGATCTGGATAAAGAGCAACACCTGCACTAAAGGTAACAAAGAAATCATCTTTATCTAAAAGATACGATTTTCTAATGTACTTAAAGTAATCATCGATTGCAGGCAAAAATTCTTCAAGATGAACGATATCAAAAACAGCTAATACAAATTCATCACCACTAATACGTGATAACATATTGGGCTTTTTAATATGTTGTGAAAGCTCGTCACTGATGGATTTGATAAGTTCATCACCAATCGAATGGCCTTTCACTTCGTTGATATTTCTAAATTCATCAATATCAAAATAAACAATCCCAATGACACCATTTTCTTTATTTAATGCAATATAATCATTAATGGTTTGTTCTAACATGATGCGATTAGGTAACCCAGTTAATGGATCATAATATGCTAGATCGTAGAGTTGTCCTTCCAATTTTAAAGATTTCTTATGACCTTCGTCTAATTCGACGTATGCCTTTTTCAAATCTCTAATGGTCAAGACATAATTATCCATTTGTTTATGAATAATATAAAAGAAAATCACAGCCGTAAAAGCGACATAAAAAATGCCTTTAACAGTCTGTGCCAATTGATTTGCTTCATGATCTTGAAAAACAAAATCAATGATGATATCAGATGTGATGATCCATGTGAAACCAATCATCAAGTAAATAAAGATGATTTTGATAGCAGCATAGGTTGCGTTAAGATGTTTATGAACTTGATTTTTAGATTCCGTGTGTTTAGGGTCAGTTTACTGATTCAAATCGATCACCTCTTTCTTATCATTATACATGAAAAAGTGACCTCTTAAGTTAACTTAAGAATATTTTATGAAAATAAAGAAAAAAAGCCGTTAAAAACGACTAATTATACATCTTCATTGGCTAAATTTCTAACCCAATGTTCTTTTCGATATCGTGACAAACCAATAACCATTTTAGGAATATCAAGCATTTGAACAAGTAAAAACATGAGTGTAACCGGTAATGATGTTAAGTATGATAACAATATGGCTGTCGGTACAGGTAGGATCCACATATAACCTGCGTCCATCAAGAAAGTTGACTTGGTGTCTCCTCCAGCCCTTAATGTAAAATACAGGGTGACATTGAACGAGAAGACAGGTATAAACAGTGCATTAATTCGAATATTAAATTGCGCGATTTTTTTGGTTGCATCAGCAACATCATAGATATTCAGAATGAAAAATGATAGGATAAACAATATGAAACCTGCTGCAACAGCAACCATGACTGCGGTTGCTATTAATTTTTTAGCATTATCTTTGGCTTGGTCTAATTCATTTTTACCCAAGGTGTTCCCAACCAATACAGCAACTGCTGTAGCGATAGCACCAAAAGTGACAAACACAAGTTGTGAGATTGCACTGGTAATATTCATAGCAGCTAAAGCTTGATCTCCTCTTCGTGAATACGCATGAAGAAAGACTGTTTGACCAGTTGACCAGAACAATTCATTTAATAATAAGGGTAGTGCCATGACGATAATACTGGATAAGAGTTTTTTATCTATCAACAGGACGTCTTTAAGTGATGTTTTAAAGAATTGACCTTTGGATATCAAGAGATAAAGCATTAAAAAGAACTCAACAAATCTGGATGCTGTTGTTGCTATCGCAGCTCCTTCAACACCAAGTACAGGAAACCCAAAGTTACCAAAGATAAGGATATAGTTCAAAAATGTATTGGTGAAAATAGCGACAAGAGAAATGATTAAGAGTGGCTTAGTAATGCCAGTTTCTCTAAATGTATTAGCAATAGCTACGGATAAAATCCAAGGAAAAGCACTCCATTTAGCATACGTTAAATACGTCATCGCTAATGAGATTGTATTGGGATTATCGGTGAAGATCATAACAAGACTTTTACCAAACAGCGAGAAGATTACAAATGATAAAATAGCAATCATAAATCCAATTAATAATTTAAATCGAAATGTTTGCTTAAGCTTATCATAATCTTTAGACCCAAAGTATTGTGCTGTAAAAATACCAGCTCCACCAAGGGCACCAAATGTGATCAAGATAACAACAAAATAAAGTTGGTTAACAACGGAGACAGCACCAATAGCTTCTTCTCCAAGTTTACCAACCATCACGTTATCAACGAGCTGGACAGATGTTGTTATAAGTTGTTGTAAAATAAGTGGGGCAGCCACTGTAAACAGTGTTTTGTAGAATGCCCGATCTCCAATATATTGATGCATAATAACCTCTCAACTCAAACATTATAGCATGATAACAAGTCAATAATCAATGAACTGGCAACATTCTTTAAGCATAAAAAAATCCTGCAAACGCAGGATTTCTATTAGGGTATATCAATGATACGTAACGTGTTGGTTGAACCATGTTTTTGTGCCCAACCTGATGTAATAATGATAGTCGTTCCAGAATTAAATCCAAAGTCCTTAGCAACCTCAATAGCAACGTTATCGTAGAGTGTCATATCGGTGACATTACTCTTGAGTGCAGAGAATACGCCCCAGTAATAAGTAAGTCTTTGACATGTTTTTTGGTTATCTGTAACAGCAATGATTGGTACAGAAGGTCTAAACTTGCAAATACGTTTTGCAGTACCACCTGTTTCTGTAAACGCAATAATCACTTCAGCTTTAGGTAGTGCTAATGCTGTTTGGCTTACTGCAATACCAATCGCGTCATTAACTGTTTGTTGTGATGAAGCAATGGCATTACCTAGTTTTTCCTTATAGTTGATGTGGTCTTCAATCGCTTTTGCGATCGTGTCCATCACAAGTACCGCTTCAACAGGATATTCACCTGCTGCTGATTCGCCAGATAACATAATGGCATCTGAACCATCTAAAATGGCATTAGCTACGTCGGATGCTTCAGCGCGTGTAGGTCTTGGTGAATACATCATCGACTCTAACATATGTGTAGCAGTAATGACAGGTTTTCCTTTTTCATTAGCCATTTTAATAATGCGTTTTTGATAAAGAGGAACGAGTGATGTTGATACTTCAACACCTAAGTCACCACGTGCAACCATAACACCGTCAGACACTTCTAAGATGGATTCAAGGTTGTCAACACCTTCTTGGTTTTCAATCTTAGCAATCAATTCAATATGTGGTTTACCACATTTCTTTAAAATCTCTCTGATTTCTAAGACATCTTCTTTTCTTCTAACAAATGACAATGCGATCATATCGACATCCATTTCAGCTGAAAAGACGATATCATCATAGTCTTTCTTTGATACAAACGGCATAGATAACTTGACATTAGGAACATTAACACCTTTTTTGGTTTTTATCGAACCTGAGTTGTTGACTTCACAGTAAAGGATATCTCCTGCATTTTCTAAAACAGTCAATCTCATTTTGCCATCATCGATTAACAGATAGTCATCTTTTTTGATGTCATCAAAAAGTTCAGGACATGCAATATGGAAACGTTCACGATTACCAAGAATTTCTTCTTTATGAACTTCGACACGATCACCTTTTTTAAATGTCGCAATATCGTTTTCAAACTTACCTGTTCTAATTTCAGGACCTTTTGTATCTGCTAAAATACCTATAAAACGTTTTTTCTTTTGTGCAACTTCACGAATCATGATAATACGATTTTTGTGTTCTTGTTGATCAGCGTGTGAATAGTTCAATCTAGCCACATTCATACCAGCATCAATCATTTTGTCTATCATTTCATAGTTGTCGATAGCTGGTCCAACAGTACATATAATCTTAGTTTTTCTTTTCATGTGTACCTCCTTAATACTCCCATTCATATTATACATGAAAACGGGGTCGATTGCTATGACAATATCAAGCACGTAAGCGATTTCATAGCATAAAAACAAAAAGAGGTCATTCAATGACCTCATCATGTTCTTCATATAAATCAATAAATAGTTTACCGATATTTGGATCAAATTGTGTTCCTAAGTTTCGTCTAATCTCTTCGATTGCTTCTTTATGAGTTAGTGGTTTTCTATAAGGACGCTCTGAAACCATGGCATCATATGAATCAGCAACTGTAATGATACGCGCGCGAATAGGAATGCTTTCACCCTTTATACCTCTCGGATAGCCTTTACCATCATAACGTTCATGATGAGAAAGAATATCTTGAGCAATTTCTGCATATTCAGGTGATGTTGATAAGATGCGATAACCAATTTCTGGGTGTCTTTTAATCTGTTCCCATTCTTTGTCATCAAGCTTTCCTGGCTTATTTAAAATGGCATCATCAATAGCAATCTTACCAATATCATGTAAATTACTAATAGCTTTTAGTAATGACATTTGTTCATTACTCATGCCCAAAGCCATACCGATTTTCACACAGATATTTGATACGCGTTCTGAATGTTTTTCTTCTCTTGGATTCTTTTCATGTAGTGTTTTTAAAATCGTTTTAATGGTTTCATTTCGATGTGAAGATACTTCAAATAATTTGTGTGCGTACATATCATCTTCAGCAATCTTGATGGTTTCCTGAAGTGACACATTTCCATCATTTGTCGCGAGACCGAAGGAAACGGAGACAGCCATATTTTGAACCATTTTATCTTCAATTTTATTTTTTGCTTGATCAATGAGCGCTAATGCAGAAGGATAAGATGTACGTGGTAACAATACAACAAATTCATCGCCACCGATTCTTGCAATTCTGCTTTCATCTTTAAACACATGAATAAGTTCATCCGCTATGGTACATAATAAGAGATCTCCTGCATCATGTCCAAATGCATCGTTCATAATTTTTAAACCATTGATGTCTGCAATGATAATAGATACTGGAAAATACTTCTGTTGACTGAGTCGTGTCAATTCATCTGTAAAATATCGTCTGTTATGCAAATTGGTGAGTGGATCACGATAACTTAGGTATAAGATGGATTGTTCATAGCGTTTTCGTTCACTGATATCTTGAGAGAAGATAGTGACACCGATAATGTTTCCACGATCATCAATAATCGGTGAGTATTGTTCTTCTAAATACTTATCAACATCAGTTTCAACCATGATCTCATACGACTTGAATTCACCCTGTAAAGATATATCGATGCATGTTTTAATGCGTTCTGCAATCTTTGGTATAGTAATATAATCCAAGAAATTCCTACCTTTTTGAATATGTATGCGGTAATAGTTGTACATCGATTGTTCATGGAATTCATTGAATGATAAATAATTATAGTTTGTATCAACTGCAAAGACTTCCATCGCCTTCGTTGAGTCTATACTTGCTTGCAAAAGTAATTGCTGTTGCTTCACTCTTTCTTGTGCTAAAATGCGTTCTCTTTGTAAATAAACAATTTGCGCTAATAACATCGTTACGACAGGATATAGTGTTAGATAAGGTATGAACGTCGATCCGATAACGTCAACGGCTGTTTCCCATGGTTGAATTGCTAAGAAACATAAGAGTGTGATGATATGTGCAACAATACCTAGCAATAAAAACTCCACCCATGTTGACATCTTAGGTAAATACTTGCGGAAACGAGCCCACAAAAGACCAAGTGAAGCAGTTGTTATAATGGTTAATACTCCTGAATAGACGCCTGAACCACCTTGTGATATACGATAAATAACGCCAATCACAGCAGAAACAGACGTGGTGATTGGGCCAAAGAATAAACCTGTGACGACAAAGAGGACACTGCGTGTATCAAAGAATAAACCTTGAAAGTAAAGCCATGAATTACGCATAACCAAAATACTGATGACACCTATGATTAAACCAAATATGATTTCACGCCATTGATGTTTCTTATTCTGTTTGTAATTAGTTACAGCATAAATAAGTGCTAATCCAAATAAAAGGATTGCATTATTAATTAAATCTGTAAACATGGATAATAGCTCACGTAAAAATGGCATAGAACACCTCAATAAAATACATTTCTATTATAACATTTGAATTAAGATAAGGTATAAATGAAATTCTTAAGTTATTCTTACATGAAGTCAATATGAAAGCAATGAAAAAGCACCTGCGGGTGCTTTTAGCATCAAAGTAAGCTTTTTTAACACGGTTGTTATATGATTTTAGTGCTGATATGAGGGAACTTGCGAAATTGACAAGAGATCAATGGAGTCAATTTCAATACCCCATTCAACCATCTTCTCCATTGCACAGCCCTTTAATCTAGCTTGCAAAGCCACTTTTTGTTGTGATATGCCTAAAGTTCCATAACGTGAAATGTAACTTCTGACAACATCAACAAGACATTCTCTCATGAATTGGTCCACTGAATTCTCGTGAAAATCCCTTTCATCCACAATCCGATAGTTTATGCATAAGCTTATTGAAACTTTCGGTTCCCCATTGATTTCGATGATTTCACGATTGAGATGCATCTCTCGATTAATATCATACATGACTAATCGATCCACAAACGGTACTAGGAAGTGTACACCTGGAGCTATTGGCTTGTAATAGACACCATATCGTTCAACCATCCCAATCTTGCTGTTTGGAATCATCCGAATCCGTGATAAAAGATAGACCGAGACGATTGAGAAAACAATCATGAAGATAACACTTAGATATTCGTACATAACGATCCTCCTTTTTCATAAACTCGTTGATGACACTATCTCATATACAGTTATATCACCGTGATTTCAATAAAAACAGGGCACATTTGTCCTATTCGTAAAAAAAGTTAAAATCTTCTTACATTTGTTTTCATTCATTTTCATAAATCCCAATCTGAATCATAAAAAAAGTCCCTAGGGACTCAGATTTTTATAGGTTGTATAACCTGTTTTGCTAAAATTTTACACGCTTCAATAATGATTTGGTATAATTGTTCAGTTTTTTAACTTATTCTATTGCAAATTTCTATGTGTAAAAAAGGTTATTTAACCATCACTTATTATATATTATCAACCGACAACCAATAGAGAAGAAAGAATATCTTCGCAAATTAGTATTTCTTATTTATCTTTTCGTATTACTAAAAAGTAAAATTTACTATTAAATTCTTCGTAGAGAATGGATTTCTCAAGTTCTATAGAAATCATCAAATCTAGATCCATCAAAATTTTCTTTATCAGATTGATTCTACTTTTGTTTTCCTGTACAAATAAAATTAATTTTGCTTTTGATTTCATTTCATTTAAAACCCAGTATAATGACTTTGCTTCTTCTTCAATGTCATTCTTATAAAAATGAAACATGGAGTTCATTAGAACAATATCATACTCAAAAATGTTTTTATATGCTTTATAGTCCATCACTGCAGTTGTTATAGCGAGTTTTTCTTTATGAGCAAGTTCATTCAATTGATTAATCCCTACATCAGAGATATCTATTCCCATAACGGTAAAACCCATTCGACCAAAGGCGATTACATCTCTCCCTTGTCCGCAGCCCAAATCAATTATTTTATTGGTTCTATCAAGACGATTTATATATTCTATGAGCTCTGGATAGGGTTTTCCAAAATAATCTCTTTTCTGATAGTACTTGTTATACTCTGGCATAAAAACATCTCCTTCTAAATTATTATAACACGGTCATAGCTTTGAAAAACAAATGCTCTAAGAAATGATAACAACAAAAAAAGCTTGATACATTTGTATCAAACCTATGCTTTCAATATGTGTTTGTTGACCTATTTTGATACAATCACGCACCCCTAGCAAAAATTACGCACCCTTGATGGTAAATCACGCACCCCTAGCAAAAATTACGCACCCCTATTTTAAATGTGGTACAACCGATGGGACTTAAACCCAAGATGCAACCCCTCTCCTTGTAATCGTT
>CAZETB010000011.1:0-41269 GCA_964514865.1 uncultured Mariniplasma sp.
GGTGTCATTCTACCTGATCTAGTTGGCAAAACAGAAACAGAAGTTGTTACTGCACTTGATGCACTTGATGTCGATTATCAAATCGCATATGAACACAAGTATTCTAATGATGATTACGAGTTTTCACGATTTGCTGATCTAGAAGCTGGAGAACTTTTAGCTTTCAATCAAACATTAACTGTTTATATCACATGGAATGGTGCATTATTACCTGATGTTACAGGTATGTTAAAGCATGAAGTCATTGCTGCTTTAGAATATGATTTTATTCAAAACTATACGTTTGAATACATCATCAATGACGAATATGAAGAAGATATGTTTGCAGGTTATAAGGATTTAAGTATTGGTTATCCAGCTCCCGAAGAAGGAACCATCACCATCTATCTTTATAAAAACACATTTACAGATCCCGATGATGTTACCTTATTTATCTCTAAATATTTAATGGGTGAAGGTAATACAAGAGCTATCGAAATCTATAATCCAACGGATGCAGCTATCGACTTAGCTGATTACCATATCGCTTTATTCATCAATGGTGCAATGCAACCATCAAATATCATTCAACTTGATGGATTACTAGATCCTCAAGATACATATGTCTTAGCATATCGTGGTTCATCACAAGCCGTCATTGACAAAGCTGATCAATTAACGAATGTCTTAATGTTTGATGGTAATGATACCATTCAATTACGCTACAAAAACAATACGTATATCGATACGATCTACGACATTGGAAATCAGCTTTTCATCATGGTTGGGGAACACTTTATTAGAAGTAGTTCTGTGACAGGTGGAAATCGTACATTCATCTTAAATGAATGGGATGCTTATGTTCCAAGTTATGTTGCACCACTTGGAACACATCCAGTTCAGAAACCTGAAACAATTGAAATCAATTTGACTTACTTAAATAATACATGGGGTAGTACAACTGCATCAGGCATGGTTTTAGTTACACTTGTCAATATTAATGATGGTGATACAGCTTCATTCTCACCTGGTTTTGAAGGTAATGCTCGCGTTCGTTTCTTAGGTGTTGATACACCTGAAACGTATTTTCAAGATGACCCAACTCGTCCAGCTGATCCATGGGGAAATGAAGCAAAAGCTTACACAACATCCATCCTCACACAACCAGGAGCAACCATTTATCTTCAAAGTGATCCTTATCTAGGTGCAACCGAAACATACGGTCGTTCATTAGGTTACGTTTGGGTTAATGGCTTACTGCTTAACTATGATTTAATTAAGCATGGTTATTCTTATAATTATTTGTCATCAGACACAAAACTCGTTTATGGTAACCGTTATTTATATCGTTGGTTCCAAGATGCTGAAAAATACGCCAGAGAAAATAACTTAGGTATTCATAGCTAATGAGAGTCTTAGGCCGAATCGGATTTGCGCTCCTTGCAGTCTTTACTTTTTGGTTTGCTATTGACTACGCAAGAGGTGCGATGACCATCCGATATTTTGAAAATGAAGGTGTTGCTGCTGTTTTAGAAAACGATGATGTGTTTTTCTATGGCAGTGCACGCGACTATAACCAACGAGGTTCCCTCTTTTTTATTGAAAAAGAAGGATACACCATCTCTTTTTACGAAATTGCTGATGCGAAGATCATGAATGATGAACTTAACGTTCAATCTTATATTTACATCATTTTAAGAAGTGATGAAGATCTTTTAGATACGTATTACTTAAGTTTGAGTAATGGTACTGATGAACTTGAACTTGAATTTTACCCTTTTCGAACATTAAATATTCGTATGGCCTTAAATGAAGCATTAAGCGAATTCGGTGTTGAAGAAGATGTGATTACTAATCCATCATTTACACAAATAGCCCTGTTAGATCAATATAAAAATGTTCTCTTCTCTGATGCATTTACTCTAGATCCACAAGATCTCATCTTAGAATCAGAAATTACATCTTACTACAATGCAAATCAAGACCTACCTTTCATGCAATTAGAAGATCAAAACATTTATCCAAAAATCACACACGATATGGGAAATTATATACATGTCATGTATATATCAGTAGCAGTTTATGTAGCTGTTCTCATCTTAGCGATCTACATTGTCTTTTTCATGAAAAAGAAATATTTAGGACGAAAAAAACCATCAGACATTTTACTTAAGGAACAACACAAATACAAAAAAGGCGATTAACATCGCTTTTTTCTTCCCGGTATGATATACTATCATAATACATTGGAAAGGATTTATCGCTATGAATATCAAAAGGAATATCATTCATCTGATTGAGTCGTATGACCAAATTATCATTCATCGTCACGCACGTCCTGACATGGATGCTATTGGTTCACAATATGGTCTTTATTTAACAATTAAAGAAAATTATCCAGACAAACGTGTTTATGTTGTTGGCGATTCTAACGACATGGTCTACTTGGCTCAAATGGATACCATCCCAGATGCTTATTACATTAATGCTTTAGCCATCATCACGGATGTCTCAGTTTCTCGACTTGTCAGTGATGATCGCTATAAACTAGCTAACGATCTTATCATTATTGACCATCATCAAAACGATACAGACATTGAAGATGTGACTCTTTTCTATCGTGACCCAACATTTGCATCTGCATCTGAAATGATCGTTGATCTCATCAAAGACATGAATTTAAGAGTTACACCAGAAGCTGCTACGTATCTTTATGGTGGCATGGTTACTGATACAGGACGATTCCTCTATCTTAATAACGCATCTAAAACATTTGAAATTGCTTCTTATATCACGAAGTTTGAACCATCTGTTCAAGATTTTTATGACTACATTTACACAGAGCCACTACAAAAGAGATTGACAAAGAATCTTTTCGCATCCTTTGACATTACAGAAAATGGCGTTGCGTATCGTAAAAATGATGCAGAACTTATTCAAAAAAGCGGTTTAGAATTTCAAGCGATCTCCCGTGGTATGGTGAACCAGATGGCAGGGATCAAAGAAATTCCCATTTGGGCTAATTTCACAGAAGACGTGGAAAACAACTTAATCGTTGGCGAATTTAGAGCACGTGGTATCACCATCGTGGATATCGCTAAGAAGTACGGAGGCGGCGGACACAATCAAGCGTGTGGCGCAAGCCTTAAAGATTGGCAAGAAGTTGATCTTGTCTTAAAAGATTTAGATGAAAGGGCAAAAGAATATGCAAAGAATACTAAATAAAATTAAATCATATGATACCATTATCATTCACGGACACAAACGTCCAGATGGTGACTGCTATGGTGCACAATTTGGATTAAAAAATATCATTACATCATCATTTCCAGATAAAAAAGTTTACGTGGTTGGTGAAAGAAGTGATTTTGTCGATTTTGTTGGCAAAGTAGATACCATCACAGATGATGTATATCAAGGTGCTTTATCGATTGTTGTCGATACAGCAGTTAAAGATAGAATATCTGATTCACGTTATACACTTGGAAAAGAAATTATTAAAATTGATCATCACATTCCTGTGGATAACTATGGTGACTTGAGATGGGTTGATACAACATTCCCCTCATGTGCACAAATGATTACCTACTTTTATTACAAGTTTAGAAAAGAATTAAAACTTACACAAGAAGGCGCGATTGCTTTATACACAGGTATTGTCACAGATACAGGACGCTTCCGTTTTAGAGGAGTTTCTAAATTGACACACCAATTAGCTGGTCTACTCATTGAAAAAGGTGTTGATGTCGAATATATCGATCAAAACCTATCTCAAGAATCATTAGAGATGATTGCTATGAAGGGATATGTTTACTCTAATTTTGTGACATCAAACGGTTTTGTCTATATTAAAATGACACGTGATGTCATTGAAAAATATAATGTCACCGATGAACAAGCAGCATCTAATGTTGGTTTAATTGGTGGTATCGAAGGCTACCCAGTTTGGGCACTCTTTATGGAATATCCTAACGAGATCAGAATTCGTCTTCGTTCTAATGGACCAACCATTGACAAACTAGCTAACCAATACGGTGGTGGTGGTCATGCGAAAGCTGCTGGTTGTAAATTAGAATCATGGGATCAACTCGATCAGTTTGTAAAAGATGCAGAAGCTGTTGTAGCAGCATATAAAGCTGGTTTATAGATATGTCATCGTCTTGTGAAGCCATCATCGTAGAGACACCAAAACTGCCTTTAGATGAGATTGAAAGAAGTTTAACTAAGACATATCGCAAAGATATTTTTAGACCCTTTGTTCAAGCCATTAATGATTATGAACTGGTTGAACCAGGCGATAAGATTGCTATCGGCATTTCAGGTGGTAAAGATAGTCTTTTGATGGCTAAATTATTCCAAGAGCTAAAAAAGCATAATAAAATACCGTTTGAACTTGTCTTTCTATCGATGGATCCAGGGTTTAGAGATGTTAACCTTGATTTATTAAAAACGAATTGTGAGTATTTAGACATACCGCTTAACATCAGAAATTCTGATGTTTTCAGTGTCGTACAAAAAATCGCATCTGAAAACCCATGTTATATGTGTGCTAGAATGCGAAGAGGTTTTTTATACAATGCAGCTAAAGAACTTGGTTGTAATAAACTTGCTTTAGGTCATCATTTCGATGATGTCATAGAGACAACACTCTTAAATGTTTTCTACAACGGTACATTTAAAACCATGGTACCCAAGATTAAAGCAGAAAACTTTGAAGATATTGAACTGATTCGTCCGATGATGTATATTAAAGAAAAAGATATCATCAGATGGACAAAACGAAGTGGTATCCAAGCGATGAATTGTGGATGTACGGTTGTGGCAGAAAAAACGTCATCTAAGCGTCGCGAAATTAAAGAAATGATTGAAGGGTTAAGAAAGATCAACCCTAACGTGGATGCTCATATATTTAATGCAGGAAAAAATGTCAATTTAGAAGCGATTTTAGGTTATCAAAAAGGAACTGAAAAAGTGGATTTTAATGATCTTTATCGCGAAAGACACCCCAAAAAAGAAAACAAATAAGTTTTTCGTGAAAACACGAAAGAAGGGAGAAATATATGTATTTTTATGATCTTGATTTATCATTAATTGATATTTTACTAAAAATTATTGTCCCGCTCGTCATCGCGTTTATTGTCGGTGCATTTGTAGGATTGGAACGTCAAAATGTTGGGAAAGCAGCAGGTCTTTCCTCACATATTTTGGTTGCTATGGCAAGTGCAGGTATCGCGATTATGCAACGCCTCATGTTTGAGCACCAAATCTATTTACAATCAACAGGTATTCAAATTGATCCAGAAGGACAACGTGTCATCGCACAGGTTGTTACAGGTATTGGTTTTATTGGTGCAGGTGTTATCCTAAAGGATCAGCAACAAGTCATCAGAGGTATCACAACAGCAGCAACCATCTGGTTTACTGCGATGACAGGTTTGATTTTAGGTAGTGGCTACATCTTAATTGGTTCTATCTTAGGCGTATTCATCATTATCTTTATTTTAACGAGAGACATCAAACGTGGATTTAATCCACTTGTTCCTAAGGATCAACGAAAAACAAATAAAATAGAGGATTAACTATGAATTTTGAAACGATTGCAGCTATTTCAACAGCTTTTGGAACAGCGGGTATATCTGTGATCCGCATCAGCGGAGAAAAGGCTATTTCAGAATTTAATAAGATTTTCAAAGGTAAGAACTTAACCAAAGTTAAATCACATACCCTTCATTATGGACACATCATGAATGACGATGGATCAATCCTTGATGAAGTGATGGTTGCTATCATGAGAAAACCTAAAACATTTACGGCTGAAGATACGGTTGAAGTATCAACACACGGCGGTATTTTAATCACGCAAAAAGTTTTAGAACGTATTTTAACTCTGGACATCAGACTTGCTGAACCAGGTGAATTCAGTGAACGCGCATACCTTAATGGACGTATCGATTTGGTTGAAGCAGAATCCATCATGGATTTGATTCACGCAAAAAGTGAACAAGCTTTAAAGATAGCCAACCTTGGTGTACAAAAACACACATCTGAACTTATTAGAAAACTCAGATCTAAACTACTAACCATCATCGCTCAAATTGAGGTAAACATCGATTATCCTGAATATGATGATGCCGTTGTGATGAGTAAAGAAATCATTGGTCCAAAAACTGAAGAACTCATTACTGAGATCAATCATATCTTAGATGAATCACATAAAAATCAAATCATTCGTGACGGTGTTAGAACAGCTATCATCGGTAAGCCCAATGTAGGTAAATCAAGCTTACTAAATGCACTTCTCAACGAAGAAAAAGCAATTGTTACAGACATTGAAGGAACAACCCGTGATACGATTGAAGCTTATATCAATGTAGCAGGTATTACGTTAAAACTGATTGATACCGCGGGTATCAGAGAGACAAGTGATGTCGTTGAGAGAATTGGTGTAGATCGCTCCATGAAGGCACTTGGCGATGCAGAGCTTGTATTACTTGTCTTAGATCAAAGTAAAGCCTTATCTAAAGAAGATAAAGAATTATTAGAACTCACCAAAGATAAAAAGCGTATTATTCTTGCGAATAAGTCAGATCTCCCAAAGGCTTTATCTATGGAGGAAGTTCTTCCTATTTCAACCCTCACAAAATCAGGATTGAAAGAGTTAGAAAAAGCAATTCTCAAGATGTTAGAACTAGAAGATATTCAATCACGCGATTTTAATTATTTATCAAATATTAGACACATAACTAAAGTTAAAGAAGCCAAGAATTCATTAGAAAATGTCTTAAGATCAATCGACCTCGACATGCCAGTTGATGTCTACGCCATTGACTTAACACAAGCATGGCGATCACTGGGTGAAATATTGGGTGAAAACTATACAGATGATTTATTAAATGAGCTCTTTTCTAAGTTTTGTTTAGGCAAATAATTCACTTAAAATCACATGAAGCATTGCCTGTTTATTATGTTATAATAAGGAATATGAGAAAGAGGGTATTTTATGGCATATGTAGCATTATATCGTGCCTATCGTCCAAAAGCTTTTAGCGAAGTCTCCGGACAAAAGGTCATCATTAAAACACTTCAAAATGCTTTATTACATGATAAGATTGCTCATGCCTATCTTTTTTCAGGTCCTAGAGGAACTGGTAAAACCAGTATCGCTAAAATTTTTGCAAAAGCGGTTAACTGTATGCATCAACCCAGTGCAGAACCATGTAATGAATGTGATATCTGCAAAGGTATAGATCAAGGATCGATTCCTGACGTCATCGAAATCGATGCTGCATCCAATAATGGTGTTGATGAAATCCGTGATTTAAGAGACAAAGTTAAGTATATGCCATCGGTTGGACGTTATAAAGTCTATATCATCGATGAAGTTCATATGTTAACCCCTGGTGCGTTCAATGCACTCCTTAAGACACTTGAAGAACCACCTAAACATGTTATCTTTATTTTAGCAACCACTGAAGTTCATAAAGTTCCAGCTACCATTCTATCCAGATGTCAACGTTTCGATTTTAAAAACATTGAAACATCTGATATCGTTTTAAAATTGAAACAGATTGCAGATGCTGAAAACATTAACATCACACCAGAAGCTATTTATGCGGTTGCAGAAAATGCAGAAGGTGGATTACGTGATGCCATTTCACTTTTAGACCAAGCAATCTCCTATGCAGGTGAAACAATCACAGAAGATGATGTTCACCAAGTATCAGGAAGTGTAGCAAAACAATCACTCATTAAAATGCTTTTAGCTATTTCGAATAAAGAAATACCGGTTGCGATGAGCATATTAAAAGATTTACTTGCTGAAGGTAAGGAAATCACACGTATTGTTAACGATTTAATTTTAGCGCTTCGCGATATTTTAATCGAAAAAACAACCAAAGTTGAGAATGCTAAGTTTAGTGAATTAGCCTCCGTTTTTTCCAGCGACAAAATATATTTTTACTTAGAAATTCTTAATCAACTTCAAATCGACATGAAGACAACGCATCAAAAAAGAGCGTATGTTGAACTTGCGATTATTAAGATGATGGAGCATCAGCAGTTAAAAACACTAGACTATGATGGTATTATTCAAGGTTTAAAGAACGATATTCAAGAACTGAAAGAAACGATTAAATCACAACCTAAAGCTCAAGTTATTAGTCCTAAACATATTAAACCGCTTGTTACCATTAAACAGGTTGAAAATGTGTTAAACCACGCTGATAAAGATAAAAAAACACTACTATTATCCGGTTGGACACATTTAAAAGATTATCCTAAGGCACACTTAAAGATGGTTGCATATCTACTCTCTCAAGCTGATTTAGAAGCTGTTTCAGATGATACCATGCTCTTAGTCTATGATGATATTCATCTCTGTAAGCAAATCTATGATCCAGAAACAAAAAAATTAGCACTTGATATCTTTAATGGAAAAAACCACTTAGTAGATGATATCATCGCAATCCTTAAAACCGATTGGCTTGTGATTAAGGAAGTCTATCTCGATTTATGGAAAAAAGGACAAAAGAAACCTAAATTACCTCCTCATGATTTAAAGCTTTATCAAGAAGAGGTTGAAGATAATAAAAAAGAACCAGAGATCATCGCATTAGCGAAAGAATACTTTGGTGAGAAAGTCATGATAAAGGAGTAAAATTATGAATCCCAATATGTTAAACAAACTTAAGAAAATCCAAAAACAAATGATGGAAGCACAAGAAGCTTTAGAAAGAAAAGAATTTTTCGGTAAAGCATCCGGTGTCATCGTCATTATGCAAGGTACACGTCAAGTCATTGATGTACAAATCAATCCTGAACTACTCGAAGAAGTAGAACTGTTACAGGATGCCATCTTACTAGCAACCAATGATGCATTAAAACAAATCGAAAAAGAACAAGAAGAAACCATGGGTCAATTTGCTGGTGGTATGGGTGGGTTTGGATTTTAATGTATCCGACCATCTTAAGGAAAATCATTGAAGATTTCCAAAAATTACCAGGTATTGGAGAAAAATCAGCGGAACGCTTAGCGCTTCATCTTGTGACACAACTCGATAATGATGATATCATCCAATTTTCTGATCATTTAAAAAGACTTAAAGCAGAAATAACATACTGCCCAGTTTGTCATATGATCACCGATCAACCCATCTGTTCCATCTGCAAAGATGAAACAAGAGATCATAAGACACTCATGGTCGTAGCTGACGCAAAAGATGTTTTTCAAATCGAAAAAATGAAAACCTACCATGGTGTATATCATGTGTTAGGTGGACTGATCGATTTTTCTAGAGGTGTAACCGATAAGGACCTTCACATTGATACACTTGCAAAGCGGATACCTCACATTGATGAAGTTATTGTTGCTACCAACTCAACTGTTGAAGGCGAAATGACTGCTAAATATTTAAAAGCTCTATTCAGTGAAGATCACATTGTGATGACAAGGTTAGCATATGGACTACCTGTAGGTACAGACCTTAAGTATGCCGATGAATTGACCTTGAGCAAAGCTGTTGAAAATAGACAGAAATTTTAGGAGGAATCCCCATTATGTTGGAAACAATTAAAGGCTTTTTTGAAAGTTTGTATGGCCGTTTTAATGGTTACCTTCAGGACTTGCTTGACATTGATAATCGTTTGATTGGACTCTACAATGAATTTGTAGCACCACTCCCAGAACTGATTAAGCTTGTTGGTATTGTCTTTGTAGGTTTCATACTTGTGTTTGGTACGATTGGCTTCGTCAAAAAGATGTTAAAACTCTTTATTGTACTTGCTGTCATCCTGGCCATCGTTTTCTTCATTACACGATTAAACAATTAATACTTGCAAAAACAAAACGATTAGTATACAATAGATACGGTTTTAGGAGGCATACATGAGCGATAAATTAAAAACACTGGCGATGATAGATGTTGCAGAGGTGTTATTGAGAGAATCTGGTAAACCACTTTCTATTCAAGACATCATGCGTACCGTTGCCGAAACAAAAGAAATCTCTTTAGAAGATGTTGATCGTTTAACGCAACTTTATATGGATATCACACAAAGTGCTAAGTTCGTATATTGCGGTGATGATCAATGGGATTTAAAGGAAAGAAACTTAGAATTATGGGATAAAGATGGATATGCCTTTGTCCATGCAGATGAAATTGAAGAAGATACAGAAGAAGATCTTGACTTTACAGAATTCGTCTTAGAAGAAGAAACAGAAGCTGAAGTTGAAGCAGATGATGACGAAGATGAAGAGGATGAAGAAGAGATTGATGAAGAAATCAAGGAAGAAAAAGAATATCTTGATGTAGAACTTCCAGTGAAATCAACCGATGATGAAGATATCGATGAACCAGAAATCGAATTCGATGATGATGACGATTATGATGAAGAAAAATATAACGACATCATGGATGATTTTGAAGACATGTACGACGAATAAGAAAGAAATGGGTATACCCGATGTATACCCTTTTTCATCGATAAAAGAAAGGATTTGAAAATATGCCAGGTTGGCAAGAGTGGTTAGGGTATATCGCATCCCTTATTGTTTTAGTATCATTGTTGATGAGTTCAGTTAAACGGTTAAGATGGATTAATATGGCAGGATCTTTAGTGTTTGCTGTTTATGGGTTCTTGATTAGTGCATATCCTGTAGCTGTTATGAATTTAGGTATTGTCATCATCAACAGTTATTATTTATATCAGATGTATAGCAAGAAAGATTATTTTAAATTGCTCAATGTCTCTGATATGACATATTTTAATTTGTTTGTTTCTAATTATGAGAAAGACATGAAAAATTTCATGGCTTACGATGAATCATTAGATGATGCATCACTCGAACGCTTGTTTGTACTACGCAACATGGTACCTGCAGGTATTTTAGTTGGTAAGAAACATGAAGATACATTTGAAATTTTAGTTGATTATGTGACCCCCATGTATCGCGACTTCAAAATCGGATCATTTCTATATGAAGATCAAAAAAATGTTTTAAAAGACAAAGGGATTTCTAAACTCATTTCAAAACCAGGGAATGAGCGTCATGAAGCCTATCTCAAGCGCATGGGCTTTATGAAGTCTGATCATAACCTTTACATCAAGTCACTTTAATTTTTCATAAAATGAATACAAAGGATTGCCTTTATCTCTTCTTTTGATATAATAGATAAGGGCACACCAAAGAGTCTCCTTAACATAATAGGGGACTCTTTTCTTTTAAAAACAAAGGAGGATATCATGGCAAAATACATCTTTGTAACAGGGGGCGTAGTTTCAAGTCTTGGAAAAGGCATCACAGCTTCAGCGATTGGACAGTTATTAAAAAGCAGAGGACTGAAGGTGTTCATGCAAAAGTTTGATCCTTATATTAATGTTGATCCAGGTACAATGAGTCCCTATCAACATGGAGAAGTTTTCGTGACCGAAGATGGTGCGGAAACCGATCTTGATTTAGGGCACTATGAACGTTTTATTGATGAAAATTTGAATAGACACTCCAGTATCACAACCGGAAAGATCTATCAAACTGTACTCAAAAGAGAACGTCGCGGTGACTATTTAGGCGCAACCGTTCAGGTGATTCCGCATATCACCGATCAGATCAAGAAAAAACTGATCGATGTTGCTAAACATACACAACCCGATGTTGTGATCACTGAAATAGGTGGAACCGTTGGTGACATTGAGTCGCTACCGTTTTTAGAAGCCATCAGACAAGCTAGACGTGATTTTGGCTACAATAATACCCTCTATATCCATAATACCCTCGTGCCTTATTTAAAAGCAGCAAATGAAATTAAAACAAAACCCACACAACACTCTGTCAAAGAATTAATGAGTCTTGGTATTCATCCAGACATCATTATGTTACGTTCAGAAATTGCGATTACACAAGAACAAAAAGAAAAAATTGCACTCTTCTGTGACGTACAAAAAGATGCCGTTTTTGAATCATTAGATGTTGATGTTTTATATGAAGTGATCATTAATCTATATAAACAACATGTTGATGATTGGATTATGAATCATTTTGGTTATACGCTTCCTGAAGCGAATATCAAGCCATGGGAAGATTTGGTTTATCGTATTAAACACCTTCAAGGTGAAGTCAATATTGCTCTAGTTGGAAAGTATGTAAAACTTCACGATGCTTATCTATCTGTTTCTGAATCACTCAAACATGCAGGCTATTTCCATAAGAAAAAAATCAATATCAAATGGATTAATGCCGAAGAAGTTGACGCGTCCAACATCGAAAATTATGTTAAAGATGCTGATGGTATTTTAGTACCAGGTGGATTTGGTGCAAGAGCAACTGAAGGTAAACTCGCAGCTATCACTTACGCAAGAACGCATAACATTCCATTTTTAGGATTATGCTATGGTATGCAACTTTCTGTTATTGAATATGCTCAAAATGTTCTACATCTTTCAGGAGCCAACTCAACAGAAATTGATCCCAATACACCACACCCTGTCATCTCACTTCAACGTGGTCGTTTATCAGATGAAGATCTAGGTGGCACATTACGTTTAGGATTATATGATTGTGAAATCAAAAAGGGAACGAAAGCATACGATGCATACCAAGAAACACTGATCAAGGAAAGACATCGTCACCGTTACGAATTTAACAATCAGTACTTAGAACAGTTCGAAGATTCAAAAATGATTATTTCAGGATTTAATAGTGAGTATCAACTTGTTGAAATGGTTGAACTGGAAGACCATCCATGGTTTGTCGCCGTTCAATTTCACCCAGAATTTTTATCTCGCCCGTTACGTCCTCACCCACTTTTTAGAGACTTTATCGGAGCGACCATCAAAACAAAAAAATCTCAAGCGATGTGAACGGTTACAAACCCCAATTTCATTGCTAAATCATATCGTTTGTAATATAATAGAGTGTGACAAATTCCAAGGAGGAAAAAGAATATGGCAGTCGTATCAGCAAAAGAAATGTTATTAAAAGCACGTCAAGAAGGTTATGGCGTAGCACAAATCAACATTAACAATTTAGAATGGATTAAAGCTGTTTTAACAACAGTAGAAGAATTAAAGTCACCAGTTATCTTAGGTGTATCTGAGGGTGCAGCTAAATACATGGGTGGTTACAGAAACGTTATGGCAATGGTAAGAGAATTAGACAAGTTCTACAACGTATCAGTTCCAGTTGCAGTTCATCTTGACCATGGCACATACGAAGGTGCATACAAAGCACTTGAAGCAGGATTTACATCGATCATGTTTGATGGATCACACTATCCATTTGAAGAAAACTTAGCTAAAACTAAAGAAATTGTTGCAGCATGTCATGCAAAAGGCGTTTCAGTAGAAGCTGAAGTTGGTTCAATCGGTGGTGAAGAAGACGGCGTTATCGGTATGGGTGAAGTTGCAGATCCAAAAGAATGTCAAGTGATTGCAGCAACTGGTGTCGATATGTTCGCAGCAGGTATTGGTAATATTCATGGCAAATATCCAGCAAACTGGCCAGGTCTTCGTTTTGATGTCCTAGAAACAGTAGCAACCGTAACTAATGGTGTTCCACTTGTTTTACATGGTGGTACAGGTATCCCAGCTGAACAAGTTAAGAAAGCTATTTCAATGGGTGTTTCAAAGATCAACGTCAACACTGAACTTCAATTAGCATTTGCGGATGCTACACGTAAGTATATTGAAGCAGGTAAAGATTTAGAAGGTAAAGGTTTTGACCCAAGAAAGCTTTTAGCTCCAGGCTATGAAGCTATGAAGAAAGTTATCAAAGATAAGTTAGAAATGTTTGGCTCTGTCAATAAAGCATAAAGTAGGTGAGAAACATGCGTGATGAAAAAATTTATCACGAGTATGCCAATTGGAAAATTGAAAATCATGAATTGCTCAAATATTTGGTTGAAAACAATTCAGATTTAATTCAACGCTTTAGACATGTCATTGATGTGACAGATTATCTTTATGATAAACTGATTGATGATGTGACCTATTCAGAGGATGAGGACCACATTTTTGAAACAGGATTTTATTATCTATTCGATCAAATTGAAGAAATCACAACATTACTTAAAAAAGCATATCAAAACAATGTTCAAGATTTAGAAAAAAGAGCAAAAGATGTTAATCTCTTACTCTCAACAATCGATTTTCAAAATGAGTTGTTAGGCGTCGAAAACTTTGAACAAAAGGATTTAGACAGACTCGTTGAATTTGAACAAGCTGTTTTAGATAAACTTGAAAAGAAGGAAAATATTCCTTATGAAATGTTTGATCATTTAGATTCAATCAGCTATGAAATATTTAATAAACTCAATGTGGAATATTATCCCATTGATGATATTTTCTTAGAAATAGCCGATGAGTTAGGCATTCTATAAATCAAAAGCATCCAAGCGGATGCTTTTTTTAATGGTTTTGTTGAAGCCAAATCATGGTTTCTCTCAAGGTTTGTTCAAAAGGTTTCGGTGTCACATGTAAGATATCAATCATTTTAGTGTGATCATAGTGATAATTCTCTTGAATAGTCGTAATCATCATTTGTGAGTATTTTTTGGAAAATATAACAGCAAATCTGACGAGCCATGTCGGCAATGTCACGATAAACTTTCTTGTGCCAGAGATGTTTCCAATAGCCTTAAATAATTCTTTAACTGTGATATCTTGTCCCGATAAAATCATATGATCGATGCTTTTGATTCGTGCAGCATGATAAATGGCACGACTCACATCTTCAACATCAATAAAGTTATACCCACCACGTAATGAAAAGAGACATCGATGTTTAATAGCGTGTAAAATCTCACGTCCTGCAGCACTCGGTTTATAATCATGGATACCTATTACAGCAGATGGATATAAGACAATACCATTTAAACCTTGTTTCATATGCTCGATAACATAATTGGTTGCTGATGCTTTTGATGATTTATAATATGATTTATGATCATCAACATCAATGATTAGAGGTTCTTTAATATAACCTCTTTTTTCTTTAGCAATCACGTCAACACTTGAGATATAGACAAAACGACAGTTCTTTTGTTTGGCAATCTGTACGAGACGTTTAGTCAACTGTAGATTAGTTCTAAAGGTGTTCATGATATCTTGATTCATTAAATCAATATATGCAGCACAATGGATGATGATATCATGTTCATGAATAGTTTGATCTAAAAAGGCATCATCAAACGTTTGACTCATCTTTATATCACATGATAAACCTTCGAGTGAACGATCGATACGACGAACAAGAACTCTAACATCTTCGTTTTGATTTAATAGGTATCTTGTGACATTATTTCCTATATGGCCGGTTGCTCCTGTGACAATATACATAGGCTCACTCATTTCTTAAGCATAAAATAGGATCTTTATATGAAGCGATACGTGCGGGTAATATACTGAACAAACTTGTTAATAGGGTACTCATTAAGATAAGTAGTAGCGCATAAACAAAAGGTAGTTTCGATAGACTTGAAATATCAGTAATATTAAAAAGATAGATGTTCAGCAGTGGAATGAGTGCATAACTTAGAATAATACCCAAAACACCTGCAAAAAAACCAATTAATAATGCCTCAGCATAAAAGATCATACCAATGTCTTTTCTTCTAGCGCCAATGGCTCTTAGGATACCAATTTCTTTTGTGCGTTCAATAACAGATGTGTAACTCATGATGCCAATCATGAGATTAGAAATTAGAAGTGAAATGCCGGAGAACACAAGAAGAATGGTTGTTGTAGCATCAATAGCAACCCGCATCGTTGATAAACCTATACCAGCAACATCTAAAGGTTCAATTTGATCGTTGATGGGGATGTCATTATTATACGATTTGAGATAACTCATGATCACATCTTTATCTTCAAAACTTCGTGAGTAAATGGTATATGCAATTGGGTATGTGCCATATCCGAGTTCACGTAAGAATGATTCTTTTTCTGATGAAGATGAAAAAGAAGAACCATCTAATACTGAGTTTAGTGTTAACATCTGAGCGGCAACAATATGTGAAGTTGATGCAGCATTTAACATCACGTCACCCAAATGCTTTGTGTAATAAAATCCAGCATTTAATAAATCAAGACTAAAATCTTCTTTAATTCTTAGGATACCAACAACATCAATGTCAAGTGATAGCGCATGTTGATAAGCATCTTCTTTATCCTTTTCTCGAAAATAGGTACCATCAAACTCATAAAAAGCATTATTGGGTAACCATTTGATATCCAGTGATAAAAAGTCCTCAAATGATAGACTATTTTGTGTCGATAATCCCAGTTTTTCAACGACATCTTTTGACATACGGTTATATCGATCCACAATAACAACGATTTCATTTTTTGAATCGTCAGGAAGTCTTCCTTCCAAAAGATCGAAATACGTATTTAAATAAGATGAATCGACAGGAAGTTGTAAAAAGGTATCATCGGTTAGATGAATCTCAGAAGTATTTATGCCAAACCAATGATGGGTACCGAAATTATAATGAATACTATCATAAAGTGAATCATCCATCTGTTTGACATGATCGTAATAATCTTCTGTGAGCGTGTTAATCGTTTGGAATTCGTATTGAATATTTCTTGGATAGACTACATCATCTTCACCAAATAAGGGCAAGTTAGGTTGATATTTCTCATCGAAAAAAGGAATAACAGCACTGACGCGTTCCACACGTATAGGAAATGCATTTAATGTTTCTGTTTTTCTAAGTTCAATAAATGAATCAAAACCATAAGCAACTGCAATGACCAATGTCATACCTAGCATACCTATGCTCGCAGCTAATATGATTAAGAGTGTACGATACCAACGTTTCATTAAGTTTTTAAATGACAACATGAATGAAACACTTAATGACATTTTTGATAAAGTATTCGATACTGACTTGTCTACAGAATGATGTTCATCTTTCATGACATGATCATTCATAATAGATCCATCATCCATCGTAATGATACGATCACCATAAGATTTAGATAACTGTTCATGGTGAGTCACCATGAGCACAAGTCGATCTTTGCTGATCTCTTTAAGTATCGTCATAATTTCTAAAGTTGATTGATGATCCAGTGAACCTGTAGGTTCATCAGCTAAAATGATCTTTGGCTCATTAACGAGCGCCCTTGCAATAGCTGCTTTTTGTTGCTGTCCACCTGATAACTGATTAGGTTTATGATGTGATAGTGATTCTAGATGAACTGATTTCAAAGCAGCTTTTGCTTTTTCAATTTGTTGCTCAGTATCAAAACCAGCTAACTTAAGCGGCATCATCACATTCTCTAAAATCGAAAGATGAGGAATCAAATAAAAACTTTGAAAAACAAAACCTATCGATTGATTTCGGTAATCGTTCCAATTAGATTCAGTATAGTCATCAGTATGAACATCATTTAAAAAAAGCGAGCCCTCATCGGGATGATCAAGACCACCTATGATATTGAGTAATGTCGTTTTTCCACAACCCGATGGTCCCACAATAAAGACAAATCCAGTTGAATCTAAAGATAAATTAACGTCCTTTAGAGCATGGATGTCATGGTCTTTCATGGTATATGTTTTTCGTATGTTTGTAAGTTGGATCATGGTTATCTCCTTATGGTATCTATTATAGAAGAAACACCTCTTTTTGTCTATCATAAACAAAATGGTTTACTTTTCATTCGTCTCATCATATAATGAATACAAAGGAAGAGGTGATTCTCAAGTGAGAAAGTTTTATATGCTGCTTGTAGCACTATTTTTAGTGCTTGGACTTGCTGCGTGCACAGAAAATGGCAACATTGATTTCCCGGAATTCAATGAAGATGATGTCGTTCAATTATCTGCTCAAGAAATGATCACATTGTTTGAAAATATCGATTACACAACCGTTGATACAGAATCAGTAATGATATCAACAAAGGGACATGTATTTGTATTATCAGAAAATGAAGATACGACGTATTACACATCTCGCGATGATACGAAAATTACCATCGACGCTACGATCTATGGATTAGCAAGTGATGTTATTGGGGACGTTCGTCTGCACGGGGAAGGCGAAATTGATGTACAAACATCAAGTTATTATGATGATGACTACTCAGATCCAACAGAATCATCACAAGTTGTAAAGGGTACGATGGGGGTTTATTTTGTCAATGGTTATCTTTATGTCAAGGCTGATGTCGAACACGCAGAAGATGGCGCTGACCTTGAAAAAGAAAATTTCAAACAAAAATTAAATCAACAAATTACACAAGCAATGTTAGATGAAGCATTAGGTGAAGCCAATCCAGATCAAATCGATGACATGATACCTCAAGAATATTTAGATATGCTTGAAAATGGTGATCTTGATGAAATCATGGATGCCATCCCTAATTTAAAAGTCTATAAAGATGGCAACACCTATTCGATTGTTTTCTCTGTTACAAAACAAGTTGTTCTTGATTCACTATCAGAGATGATTACAGCCGTCATGGAAGCAACAGGCTCTACCATGACACCAGCAGATATCAATGAGATGGTGATTGAAGCACAAAATCAAATTAACCAAGTCGTTGATGAACTTGAATTTACCTATGTGATTTCGATTACAGGTAATAAGGTGACACAGGTTGCTGAAATGCTTAAGTTTAAATCAGTTGATGGCAATATTGACATTGATATGACAAGTGTTATTGAAATTGGGGTTGAATTACCTTCATTCCCTAAAGATTTAGATGAATATACACCAGTTGATGAAATTGGTGAAGGCATCTTCGAAGATTCTCCAAGCAGTTTCTAATCTATCATTAAAAAAAGGGGTTTGTTCCAAACGAACAAACCCTTTTTTGTTTTATTTTTATTGCATTAACTTGGTTGTTGAGACTTTTGTTGAACTCTTTCTTTAGCTGCTTCCTTACGTTCTTGATTACGGAGTACATAGCCTTCATGCATCGTATCATAGTTATTTAAATATTGTTCTTTAATACCGGTGATATCAGGTTGTGTTTTTGTTCCATTATCAACTTGTTGGAAGTGTGCCTGAACTTGACTCTTTAAAGCATCAGCCATTTCATCTTTAATTGCTTGTGCATCTAGTTCACGTTGATTTTTAAATTGCTGCATGTGAGTTTGCTGTTCATCAATCATGTAGAGAATCAGTTGTTGAACGGGGATCAATAAAACATCATCAATAGACATATCAGGATATAATGCCATATATTCGATGATGAGTTTTGCATGACCAACAGTGATGTCATAAAGATCGATAAGTTCTTGTACTTCAGGATCAATTTCACCACACGTCAACACAACAGCACCAATTGCATTTTCTTGGAAGAAGGTTTGGAGTTTCGTTTGTACTTGCAATTGAAGTTCTGATTCAACACCTTCATTCATATTGGCCGTTTGTACAACAAGAGCATTATCATTTCGTTCAATGTCCAAATAACCTGTTTGAATAGCTGCATGTAAATAGAGTTGAAGTGCTTCTTCATAATGTAAACCTATGAGTGTTAAACCAGCACCTACGATTTCAGCATCTTCATTTTTATACATCGCACTGATGACATAACCATTAGCATCAATAATCATATCCATTTCTGGATTGATATTAACAGATAGCATACTGCCAGTTCCCTGTGTTGTAGAACCTTTCGCATTATTCTTTCTGGTTTCATTAGCTTGAACGAATTCTTGAACTTTCGCTTGATAATTTGTCATGTATTGTTCTAACACACCTGTCATATCAGGTTGACTCTTCGTTCCAGCAATAACCGCATCTTTATGTTCTTGAACTTTTGCTTGAACTTGTATCTTCATTTGGTTTTTAATGAGCAATGCGTCAGCTTCTCTTTCAGATTTGTATTGTGCTTGATAATCAATTTGAAAACTTGCTAAATCTTCAATGAGATCTTCAGGTTCAAGAAGAAGAACATCGTCAATCACTTCATCAGGATAAGCTTCGAGATAAGAAAGAACCAACTTAGCAAATCCATAAGAGATATCATAGGTTGTTACTAAGTTTTCGATTTCTTCATTAACTTCAGCTTTGTTGATGACAACAGCACCTAATGCATTTTCTTGGAAATAAGTTTGCAACATGGTTTGAATTTGGAGTCTAAATGTTTCATCAAGTTCAGCATCTAATGAGCTTGCCATGAGTGCAACAGCGTTGTCATTTCTTTCAACATCGATGTACCCTGTTTCAACAGCGGCACTCATATAGAGCTGCAAAGCTTCTTGATAAGTTTTACCGACTAATTCCAAACCAGCTCCTACGATTTCAGCATCCTCATTTTTATACATGACGCTGAAAACATAACCTTGAACATCAATAACCATTTCAATAGCGGGATTGATATCAACAGAAACCATACGAGGAACTTCAAGAGCTAACTTCGATTTAGCTTGATTTTTACGAGCTACATTTCTTTCTTGATAATCTTCTTTCATACCAGCATAGTTGTTCATGTAAGAAACTTCAATACCTGTTAAATCTGGTTGACTCTTTGTTCCAGCATTAACTGCAGCTTCATGTGCTTGAACTTTTTCTGCTACCATAGCTTTCAATTCATTCTGAACAGCAAGAGCTTGGGTTTGACGTTGGTTTCTATAGGTATTCATAAATGTATTATTCTTTTCATTAATACCTGTAACCAGTTCTGATGGTGTCATGGCTAAAACATCTTCAATGGAGGTTTCAGTGTGTTCTAAAAGATAAGACAATGCTAGTTTTGCATAACCTAATGAGACTTCATGTGTTTCAGAAAAATCAATCACTTCAGGATCTAATTCACCATGATTGAGTACCACTGCACCGATTGCATTTTCTTGAAAATAAGTTCTAAGTTGTGTTTGCACGGTTTCACGGAACTGATTTTCTTCAGTTTCATCACCGTTAGCTGCCATAAGAGCTACTGCCTGATCATTTCTTTCTACATCGATATAACCCGTTTGAATGGCTTGTTGGATCATCGCCTGCAGGGCATCTTCATAGTTCATACCAACAAGGTCTAAATCAGCACCTATAATTTCAGCATCTTCATTGTTTAAACGATAACTTTTAACTTTGTCGTCTTGACCAATGACAAATTGGAATGATGGATTGATTTCGACCGACAACAACATATCTGTAGATGCTACAGGATTACTCTCTGTACATGCTACGAAGAAGAACATTAAAAAGCCAAACGCAAGAATCGTGATGTATTTTTTCATAACTACCCCTCTTTCTCCCCTCATTAAACATACAAAAATAAGTTGTATTTTATTGGAAAAAAAATAAAAAAGCCTGTCCTTGACAAGCTTTTCAATAACGATTTGTGATTTAACGATGCTTTAAGTGTGGGAATAAAATGACGTCTCTGATGTTAGGTGTGTTCGTCAATAACATGACAAAACGGTCAATACCAATACCTAGACCACCTGTAGGTGGCATACCATATTCAAGGGATTCAACAAAGTCGATATCCATTTCGGTAGCTTCATCATTCCCTAATTCTTTTTCTTTTAATTGAGCTTCAAAACGTTCTCTTTGATCGATAGGATCATTGAGTTCACTAAACGCATTAGCATATTCACTACCCATAATAAAGAGTTCAAAACGGTCGGTAAAGCGTGGATCTTGATCATTCTTTTTAGCAAGTGGTGAGATTTCGATGGGGTGTCCATACACAAAGGTTGGTTGTACAATCTTATCTTCACAGAACTCTTCAAAGAATGCTTCAATGATATGACCAATCGCATAATGCTTTTCAATTTCAACATGATGCTTCTTAGCAAGTTCTTTAGCTTCATCAAGTGACATATGTTGCCAGAAGTCAACACCGCTCATTTCTTTAACAGCATCAACCATGTGCCAACGCTTCCAAGGTCTACCCATATTGATGGCTTGTTCCTGGAAGGTGATTTCATAAGAACCTAAAATATCATAAGTTACGGTAGATAGTGCCTCTTCAACGAGATCCATCATATCACCCATATCTGCATATGCGAGATAGGCTTCAATGGTGGTGAATTCAGGATTATGTTTCGCATCCATACCTTCGTTTCTAAATAAACGACCGATTTCATAAACAGCTTCTAAGCCACCTACGATGAGTCTCTTCAAAGGCAATTCAGTAGCAATTCTTAAATAGAAATCCATATCTAATGCATTATGGTGTGTCACGAATGGGCGTGCAGCAGCACCACCTAAAATACTATGTAGTACGGGTGTTTCAACTTCAATAAATCCTTTTTGATCAAAGAATCTTTGAATTGAACGAATAATTCTTGGACGTGTGATAGCAACCTTACGTGCTTCTTCGTTAACGATTAAGTCAACATAACGACGACGTCTGGCTTCCTCTTTATCCTGGAGGCCATGGAACTTGTCTGGAAGTGGTCTTAAAGCTTTAGTCAAATGTGTATAGACTTCGGCTTTAATGGTTAACTCATTGGTCTTTGTACGAAACATCGTACCTTTAATACCAACGATATCACCAAGGTCTGCGGTTTTGAATAATTCATATTGTGCTTCACCAACAGCATCCATACGAACGTAAACCTGAATTTGCCCATCCCGATCTTGGATATGCATAAAACCAGCTTTACCTTGACCGCGTTTTAGCATGATACGTCCAGCCACGGATACCTCAATATGCATTTCTTCAAGTTGATCGTGATCAAATTGATTGTAGTTGTCTAATAGTTGTTTAGTTGTGTGTGTGCGGACATATTTTTGTCCAAAGGGGTCAACCCCATGTTCTTTTAATTCTTGTGCTTTTTGTCTACGCACAAGTTGCTGTTCATTTAAATCATCTGGAAACATTCACTATTCCTCCTAATCCAAGATATTATATCATAACAAAGGCCATAAACAAAGTTATGGCCGTTTTTCTTCTGATAAAAGTTCATACATCAGCTCGTCCTTGAGAGGTGTGAGTGATTTTACTTTTACGTTGATCACTTTTAATCCGAGATACAGGGTTAAAAGATCTCCTTCTTTAACTGCAGTTGATGGTTTAGCAAGCTTACCATTCACTTCAACTTTTTCCTTTTCAGCAGCTTCTTTAGCGACGGTACGTCGTTTAATGATGCGTGCTACTTTGAGGTATTTATCAAGACGCATGATTTAAGGTTTGCTTTTCCTGAAACCAAGAAAGCTTGCCGGTTTCTAAGATTTCATCAATATCTGCTTTCGTCAATGTTTCTACTTCAACGAGATAATGAGCAATTAAATCGAGTAAACTACGATTTTCAGTAATGATTTCTTTTGCCTTATCAAAACACGTTGTGATGATATGACGAACTTCTTTATCGATTTCATGAGCAACTTGATCAGAGAAATTCTTTTCTTTGAAGTAATCTCTGCCTAAGAAGACATTTCCACCAGCACTTTCGTATTGGATAGGACCAAGATCAGACATACCATATTCAGTAACCATTGCACGTGCGATTTGAGTTGCCATTTGGAAGTCATTGTATGCACCAGTTGTTACCGTATCAAATACGATTTCTTCAGCAACACGTCCACCAAGATATGATGTGATTTGTGCGAGAAGTGAACTCTTGGTTGATAAGAATTTTTCTTCGAGAGGTGTCATTAAGTTATAACCACCTGCACGTCCACGTGGGATAATCGTTACTTTTTGAACGACGTTAGCATCTTTCAATTTAAGACCGATAACTGCATGTCCTGCTTCATGATAAGCAACAGTTTTCTTTTCATCAGGTGAATATTTTCTTGATTTTTTAGCAGGTCCCATCATGACACGGTCAATCGCTTCATCCATATCTGCTTCAGAGATGAGTGTGCGGTTGTCACGTGCAGCGAGAAGTGCAGCTTCATTGAGTAAGTTTTCAATATCGGCACCAGAAAATCCCGGAATACGACTTGAGAATTCGCCCAACTTGACTTTTGGATCAAGTTTCTTATTTCTTGCATGAACTTTCAAGATAGCTTCTCTACCACGGACATCAGGTAATGTGATAGTGATTTGACGGTCGAAACGACCTGGTCTTAATAAGGCAGGGTCAAGCACGTCAGGGCGGTTTGTTGCAGCAATGATAATGATACCCATATTGGATGTAAATCCATCCATTTCAACTAGAAGTTGGTTTAGTGTTTGTTCACGTTCATCGTGACCACCACCTAAACCAGCGCCGCGTTGACGACCTACGGCATCAATTTCATCGATGAATATGATACATGGTGAGTTTTCTTTAGCAACTTTAAACAAGTCTCTAACACGAGAAGCACCAACACCAACGAACATTTCAACGAAGTCAGAACCTGAAATCGAGAAGAAGGGAACGTTGGCTTCGCCGGCTACAGCACGTGCGAGAAGTGTTTTACCAGTACCTGGGGATCCAACCATAAGCACACCTTTTGGTATACGTGCACCCATGTCAACATATTTCTTAGGATTCTTTAAAAAGTCAATGAGTTCTTCAAGTTCTTGTTTTTCTTCTTCAACACCAGCAACATCTTTAAATGTAACTGTTTTTTCACGGTTTAATTTAGCACGATTTTTCGCAAAATCAAACGCTTTAGAGTTTTGGTTGTTTGCATTCTTGAAGATAATAAATAGAATGACAAGGACTAAGATCATCGGAACAAGGTTTAATAAAACCGTCCAAATCGTGATACCTGATCGTACACCAATCGCAGTTGTGCCACCCTTGGATTCAACAGTAAGCATAATCTGCTGTGCATTTTCTAATGGCATGATACCTTCGAATGATACGGTGCTATAGAAGTTAGCTGATGCGCTATCCTTATAGAATGTACCTTCGATTTCAACTAAGGTAATATTGTCACCACCAACAGGTGTGTACTTTAAGGATTCAACATGTCCTAAATCTGCAGCTTCAGTTAATTGTGTGACATTGAGTTGTGCAACTTCGCCCTGCAGGGCATCTCTTAAGAATAGGAAAATACCGATCACAATGACCAATGTAAATAACATGATCAAATAATCCGGTTTTTTACGATATTCAATTTTTTTCTTGTTTGGGTTTTGGTTCATAAATACACCCCTTTATTTAGTGTTATATACTTCAGGCTTCAGGATGCCTACATATGGTAAATTGCGATAGTGTTCGTTGTAATCTAAGCCATAACCTACAACGAAAGCCTTCGGAATAATTCTTCCAACATAATCAGGCTGATAAGGTTTAATACGTCCACCCGGTTTATCTAGCAAGGTTGCTATTTTAACAGATGATGCACCACGATGTTTGAATAAATCCATAATGGTAACTATGGTTGATGCTGTGTCGACGATATCTTCAACAATTAACACATCACGGTCTTTGATAGAAATATCTAAATCCATTTTGATTTTGACATCACCAGAAGAAGAAATGCCACCGTGATAACTTGATACTGACATGTAGGCAATATCATACTTTAAATCGATTTGACGAGTTAAATCGGCTAGGAAAGGTACGCACCCTTTTAATAAACCGACGACAATTAAATTTTTGCTAGCGTAATCTTGGGTAATCGTTTTACCCATGGTTACACAAATGTCATGGATTTCTTGTTCAGTGACAAGAATTTCTGCAATATCTTTATGCATGTTTTCGCACCTCTTTTAGGTTAAAATATAATGTCTGTTCAGACCCTAATGTTTGATTTAAATAGTGGTTCTGAACCCATAAAATTAAGCCATCATGATCCGTTAAGACCCATAAATGATCTCTAACATCCATTGGAATCTTTTCATCAATCAGAAGTTTTTTCAATTTCTTATGTCCATAAGAATAAGCTAATTGATCTCCTTCCATACGATGTCTGAGTATCAATGGAAATGCTAATTTATTATAACATAATTTCGTGAATTCTTCAGTATTGACACCGGTTTTGGATAATAATGTGAAAATAGCCATATTTCCAATACGATTTTCACCATTTTTTAAGATGAAATGAACATCACTTTTATCAGTTAATGGCTTAATAAAAGCATCATCATATGATTTTACGAAACAGTGATTCTTATTTAAACGGTATAAAGAGTTTGGTTTGTTTGAAAGTAACATGCGTTTGATTTTTTGAATAATTTCATAGGACATGTTAAGCTCATATGTTTCAATGAGATATGCGATGGCATCATCTTGTAAAACTTTATCCCATGTTTTAAATAAATCGAGAGGGATATGACGATCTTTAATGGCTTGACTTGTTTGGCTTCTAATATAGAAAAATGCGTCAGATATCTGATGGTGATATTGCTTGATTTGATCAAGAAGTAAATCATTTTCCTGTTTCATAATAGGAACAACAGAGTGTCTGTAACGATTTCTTAAATACGTGTTTTCTTCGTTTGATTCATCATCTAAATAAGGAATCCCGTTCTCTTTTGCATAAGATAAAATCTCTCTTTTAGAGATGTATAACAAAGGTTTTAAGTAGGTGAAACTTTCAGTCGTGTTAACCTGTTGCATACCAGCATATCCTAAAAGATTACTACCTCGGGTGAGTTTGATTAAGACATTTTCAAAAAGATCATCGAGATGGTGTGCGGTAACAATGTATCTTGTCTGACATATTTTAGCAACCTCATTTAAGTAATGTTCTCTTAAAATATGAGCTTGATGGTGAAAGTTTCCTTGATTAACCCGAATGGTGTAATAATGGAAAGGTATATTGTTCTCTTTACAGTATGTTTCAACTAAATCTTTTTCAATCACTGATTGATCACGTTTTAAATGATTGAAATGAACAACAACAATCTGATATGTAGTCGCTTTTAGCATGTGAAGTAATGACATCGAATCTACGCCGCCACTGACAGAAACAACCAATGTGGAAGATGCTGGAATATGAAGTTCATTTTTAAGTATGCTTTGCATAGATTTCATGAAAAGACACTCCTTTCTACAGGTTTATTATACACGATATATTGTAAAAATTTTGAATAAATGTACGTAACCTGTGCTATAATACATTCAGTATGAAGGAGGCCAATCATGTTGATTTTAGCCAGTAGTTCACCAAGAAGAGCCAAGTTACTAAAGGATGCAGGTCTTGATTTTGTCGTTGTTCCCAGTCATTTAGAAGAATTTGTTGATGAAAAATACAAACCAGCAGAACTCGTATTAGAATTAGCTAAACAAAAGGCGTTATGCGTCGCAGCTAATTATCCAGACGACATCATCATTGGTGCTGATACGATCGTTGTTTTTGAAGATCAGGTCTTAGGTAAACCAAGAGATGAAGAAGATGCTTATCGCATGTTAAGACTATTATCTAATGATCGCCACGTTGTTTATACAGCTGTCGCACTCGTGAAAGGTGATCAAGTTAAATCCTTTGTGTCTGAATCAGAAGTTTGGATGAAAAATTTATCAGATTTAGAAATTAAAAACTATATTAAAACCGGCGAACCCATGGATAAAGCAGGAGCGTATGCGATTCAAGGTGAAGGTGGTCAATTAGTTGATCATTATAAGGGAGATTTTTTCACGATTGTAGGACTCCCCCTCAAAGAATTATTAGAACAACTCAAGAATCTATAAAGTCATCTATTAAGATGGCTTTTTTCTTTATCTAATACGTAACATTTTATTGTATAATAAAAGATACATAAAGCGTTTACATTGGAGGTCATTATGCCAAAAGAACCATCCTGGAAAAAAAGTATTGTCTATCAGATCTATCCACGTAGTTTCATGGATTCTAATGGGGATGGTATAGGGGATATTCAAGGCATCATCTCTCGATTAGACTATGTCAAATCACTCGGTGTCGATGTGATTTGGCTTTCTCCTGTTTATAAGTCTCCAAATGATGATAATGGTTATGATATCAGTGACTATTTAGATATTAATCCAGAGTATGGAACGATGAAAGATATGGATGAACTGATTGAACAAGCTAGCATGAGAGGGTTAAAGATTATGATGGATTTGGTCATCAATCATACATCAGATGAACATGCTTGGTTTATTTCGAGTAAAGAGCCGTCTAGCCCTTATCGTGATTACTATATATGGCAAGATCAACCCAATAATTGGACAAGTTTTTTCGGTGGAAAAGCTTGGGATAAGATAGGTGATAGTTATTATTTGCACCTTTTCTCTAAAAAACAACCTGACCTTAACTGGCACAATCCTAAAGTGATGGAAGAGATTAAGCATATCATGCGATATTGGCTTGATAAAGGGATATATGGGTTTCGATGTGATGTGATTAATATCATTTATAAAACGTCATTAGCTAACGGAAAGAAGCGTCTTGTCTTAACAGGAAAAGAACATTATCACTCACAAGATGGTATGCATAAGATCTTAAAAGAACTTAGAAAAGATGTCTTAGATCATTACGATACCATGACGGTTGGCGAAACAGTTTTAGTAACCACGAAGCAAGCCAATGATCTGATAGATCCTAAGCGTCAAGAGCTTAATATGGTCTTTGGTTTTGAGCATATGGAAACAGACCAAATTAATAATAAATGGTTTAGAACTAAGTTTAAACCTCAGAAACTGATCAAGACGATTGCGCGTTGGCAAAACGAAGTGATATGGAATGCTAACTATTTGGAAAATCACGATCAAACACGTTCTGTGACACGCTTTGGTGATGATCAAAACTATCATCAAGAAAGCGCCAAGATGCTTGCGATGATGAACATTTGTTTAAAGGGAACACCTTATATTTATCAGGGTGAAGAAATAGGAATGACGAATGGCGATTTTCAATCATTGGATGAATTTCAAGACATTGAAACCCATCGTATAATCGCTTTGGCTCAAAAATTGCATTTTCCGAAATGGTACCAACGTCGCATGATGAGAATATCAAGTCGTGATCATGCAAGAACCCCCATGCAGTGGCATGAAAAGGGTGGGTTCACGACAGGAAAACCTTGGATTAAAATTAATAAAAATACGGAACACATCAATGTTGCTCTGCAGATTAACCAAGAAGAGTCCATTTTATCTTTCTATCAAAAACTGATTCATTTAAGAAAAACGCATAAAGCACTATATCAAGGTGACTTTGAAGTTATATCGACACGTAAAAATATCTTTATATATCGTCGAAAGTTCGAAGATGAATCATTTATCATCATCGTGAACTTCAATAAAAGGAACCGAAACTTGAAACACCAATTCAAAGGGAAACTCATATTATCAAATGTGAGTGAACAAAGTATGTACCTTAAACCCTATGAAGCACGATTGATCAAGGAGGATGTCAGACATGATTTATGATCTTTATCCCTATTTCAAACTTGAGACTAAAGATCTTCATTACATCTTTAGAGTTTTACCAACTGGACAACTTGAACATCTCTATTTTGGTAAGAAGTTAATTGATCAAAACTTTGAGGTGCTACATCAAAAAATAACAGCGGGTGCAGGTTCACAAATCGAATATGAGCGAAACGGTCATAAAACACTTCTTGACTTAACACCCTTAGAATATTCCGGTATCGGTAAAGGAGATTTTAGATTATCTCCGATTGAGATTAAAATGCCTGATGGCACATACGTCAGCGATTTTATCTATCATCACCACAAGATTGAGCAGGGTGTTATTGAAAGCAAATCACTTCCTGTTGCAAAACCACATGAGGATGTAACATCACTTGTCATCACGATGGTTGATGAAACCTGTCATGTAGAGATGGATCTCATCTATACCTCTTTTGTTGATAGTAACACCATCACGCGTCGTACTGTTCTAAGAAATAAAGATACGCGTCCACTTACCATTAAGAAAATGATGTCGATGATGTTAGATCTTGACTCAAAAGACTATGATTTATACACATTTGATGGAGGTTGGATCAAAGAAGCTCATAAACACAAGCGAAGTCTTTCGTATGGTACATATGTCATTGATTCAACAACCGGCGCTTCATCAAACAGACATAACCCTGGTATCATTCTAGCAAAACACGAGACAAAAGAAGATCAAGGTGTTTGTATAGGCATCAATCTCATTTATAGTGGAAATCATTATGAAGCTGTTCATATCTCTAATCATGACATGTTAAGAGTAATGAATGGGATTAACCCACATTGTTTTGAATGGGAATTAAAGGAAAATGAAGCCTTTGAAACTCCAGAGGCTGTTTTATCGTATACCGATCAAGGATTTAATCAGCTCTCAAAACACTTTCATGATTTTGTAAATCAACATATTACACCTAGGCAATTCAGCCACGTAACACGACCAGTTGTATTAAATTCATGGGAAGCTTTCTATTTTAACTTTAATCAGTCAAAACTTTTAAAACTTGCTAAACAAGCTATAGAGTTGGGTGTTGAACTCTTTGTTTTAGATGATGGCTGGTTTGGTCATCGTGACGATGACACTAGTTCTTTAGGCGACTATACTATCAACAAACGAAAATTACCTTTTGGTCTCTCACATCTTTCTAAAAGAATTCATAACATGGGACTAAAGTTTGGTCTTTGGTTTGAGCCAGAAATGATTAATCCAAAGAGTGAACTCTATCAAAACCATCCTGAATATGCAGTTAGTATACCAGGAAGAACACCATCGCTTGGAAGAAATCAGTTGGTTTTAGATTTATGTCAAAGTGATGTGGTTTCATACATTAAAAAACAGTTGAAATCGATACTAGATACGGTTGAAATTGATTATATTAAATGGGATATGAATCGTCATATCACAGACATGTATTCTCATTCATTAAGACATCAAGGTATGTTTTTTCATCAGTATATTCTAAATCTTTATGATATCCTTTTAGATATTCAACAAAGTTATCCCCATGTGCTCATTGAGACATGCTCATCTGGAGGTAATCGTTTTGACTTAGGCATGTTATCATTTGGCGCGCAAGTTTGGACATCAGATGATACAGATCCTATCGAAAGATTAAAGATTCAAGAAGGATTAAGTTATCTTTATCCACTCTCTACTATCAGTGCACATGTCAGTTTAGCACCACATGCACAAACCTTAAGAGAAACACCACTGTCGACACGATTTAATGTCGCAAGTTTTGGTGTTTTAGGTTATGAACTTAATTTTGACTATCTTTCTCCAGCTGAAAAAGGTGAAATAAAAAAACAAATCGCTTTTTATAAAGAACATCGCGACGTTTTTCAGTACGGTCAGTTTAAACGACACGAGAACGAAGATGATCATCATATCACATGGCAGGTTAAACATGATCAAACGTGTATTGTTGCTCAATACCAGACATTAGCTACTGCAAGTCCATCATTTGAAAAACTTGAAGTCAAAGATGTAGACATGGATCAGCTCTATCGTGTGGAAAACGTGAACCAAAGGTTACCACTTAAGCGATTTGGTCATTTGATCTCTCATGCGCTTCCCATCAAACTGAATACAAATGGCTTTATCATGCGACAAATTGGTAAATACAAAATGCTAGATAACGCGAAGATTGATGAGGTAGCAAGCGGCAGAATATTACATCAAGGGCTTAAATTAAAACAGCAGTTCATGGGAACATATTATAATGATCAGACGCGCATCATTGGAGATTTCGGATCGATGATGTATGTGATTAAACCCGTATCAGGAGGTGATGCTTCATGAGACAAATCATACCATTTAATCGAGGTTGGTTATTTGCAGCTTATGAAGAGGGACATGAAGAAGTAATGGATTTTACATCCTTTGAACAGATTGAAATTCCACACACACCGGTTATCTTACCCTTCAATCATTTCAATGAATCGATCCTGTTCGGTGTATTTACCTATGTCAACACGATTAAAGTTACCGGTGATATGAAAAATCGACACATGATCTTACGTTTTGAAGGTGCCGCTCATCAAGCAAACATCTATCTTAACAACACACATGTCATGACGCATGATGGAGGTTATATTCCTTTCGATGTCGATCTGACACCCTTTGTTGAAAAGTCTGATGAAATCACGGTTAAAGTCATTTTAGATACGCATGAAAATCCACAAATCCCCCCTTTTGGTGGTGTTGTCGATTATTTAGGATATGGTGGTATTTATAGAGAAGTAAACATTATCGTAACAGATATAGCTTATATCGAAGATGTGTTCATCGAACAGTATGGTAAACCATCATTTAAAGTACATGTTAAAACCTCCATCGAAGGTGGTAACCTTCAACTGGTCATCTTTGATCACGAAGATCATGCAATCTATAAAACCTCATCTGATGTATCAAGTGAACTCACAACACTTTCTGCTACATTAGAAAATCCCATTTTATGGGACATCGATCATCCATACTTATACCGCGCTGAAGTGACCTATCAGCATCATGACCACCATGATGTCTATCAAACAAGATTTGGGATTAGAGAAGCAGTTTTTAAGCGAGATGGTTTCTATTTAAATCAGAGAAAAGTAAAACTACATGGTCTAAACCGTCATCAAAGTTATCCTTATGTTGGATATGCCATGCCTAAAAGTGCTCAGGTAGAAGATGCTGATATCATTAAATACGATCTAGGATGTAATATTGTAAGAACATCGCATTATCCACAATCCATTCACTTTTTAAATCGCTGTGATGAAATTGGATTACTTGTTTTAGAAGAAATACCAGGATGGCAACATATTGGTGATGAAGCTTGGCAACAGGCATCTTTGCATAATTTAGACGTCATGATTGAGCGAGACCGCAATCATCCATCCATTGTTTTATGGGGTGTTCGCATCAACGAATCTCCTGATAACGATGCATTCTATGAAAAAACGAATGCACATGCCATGGCATTGGATCCAACCAGACAACGCGGTGGCATCAGAAACTTCGCGAAAAGTCATTTTTTAGAAGATGTGTACACGTATAATGATTTTTCACATCACGGACCAAATAAAGGACTTGAACGAAAAGAAAAGATTATCGGTGACGTTCCGTATCTTGTTACAGAATTTAATGGTCACATGTTTCCAACAAAACGCTATGATGATGAAACACATCGTATCGAACACTTAAGAAGACACTTAAATGTACTAAATGAAGCATTTTATGAAGATCGTAACATAGCTGGAGCAATCGGATGGTCATTTACTGACTACAACACCCATAAAGAATTTGGTAGTGGTGATTTAATTTGTTACCACGGCGTATGCGATATGTTTCGCATACCCAAAGACGCAGCATTAGCTTATCGTGTCTTGCAAGAAAAAGAAGATGTCTTAGATGTTTTATCAACGATGAACATCGGCGAATACCCTGCGGGTTCACTCAATCAAGTTTATGTCATGACAAATCTTGATGAAGTCAAAATGTATAAAAACGATGTCTATATTAAAACATTTAAACCTGACACTAAAACATATGCACATCTTCCACATCCACCCATCATCATCACTGATTTTATTGGTGAGACACTAAAAAACAATGAACGCATGTCAGAAAAAGATGCTGAAAGAACTAAAAAAGTTTTAAGAGCTGTATCAACATACGGCAATCACTTACCATTAAGATATCAATTAACGATGTTATACATTCTAAAAAAATATAAAAAGAGTTATGATGATGCCGTCAAATTATTCTATACCTACATGACGAGTTGGGGATCTAAACAACAGGTTTACCGTTTTGAAGGATATAGAAACAACGAGCTGATCAAAGTGGTTAGAAAAGAAGCTATGACGGAAAGTGATCTAATTGTTGAACATAACCAACAAGATCTAGTCATTGGCGATACGTATGATGTTAAACGATTTGTTATAAAAAAAGTTGATCAACATCAACAAGTCTTGAATTATGCATCAGATGTTATCACCTTAGAAACTGAAGGAGTTATTGAAGTCATCGGACCTAAAACAATCAGTTTACAAAGCGGTGTGATCGGTTTTTGGATTAAAGCCACTGAAAGGGGTCAAGGCACACTATATATCAAGCATCAAGACGTCGAAATCATTGAAGAGGTGAACGTGAGATGAAATTAACATTAGAAGAAAAAGTTCAACTGTTAGATGGATTAGATGTATGGCATACGAAACCTATACAAGGTTTACCATCCATCATGATGGCAGATGGACCACATGGTTTAAGAAAACAATATGAATCAACAGATAACCTCGGTGTTAAAGGATCAATACCTTCCACTTGTTTTCCATCAGCAAGCCTAACAGCGTGTAGCTTTGATAAATCTTTATTGAAACATATGGGAAAGCTGATGGCAATAGAAGCGAAATCTAACCAAGTCAATATCATCTTAGGACCTGGTGTTAACATGAAGCGTTCACCCTTATGTGGCAGAAATTTTGAATATTTCTCTGAAGATCCTTATTTAGCGGGAGAACTTGGCGCAGCCATGGTTCGCGCTATTGAAGATGAAGGCGTTGGAACGTCGGTAAAACATTTTTTCGCAAACAATCAAGAGCGCTACCGTTTCACGATAGATGCGATCGTGGATGAACGTGCCCTTCATGAAATCTATTTACGCGCATTCGAACGCATCGTCAAAGAAAATCCAGCCACCGTCATGGCAAGCTATAACAAGATTAACGGCCATTATGCGACAGAACATCCATATCTTAACAAAATACTGCGTAAAGAATGGGGATATTACGGTGTCGTAGTCAGTGACTGGGGTGCAGTTCACAATCGTGTTGAATCACTTAAAGCATCAACCGATCTTGAAATGCCATCATCGTTTGGTTATCGAACAAAAGATGTGTTAAATCAATCACAAGATGATACCGTCAGACAAGCCATCAATAAATCATCAGATCGTTTGGTTGAACTTGCTAAAAAATATAAAACATATGATGACGTCTCATATGATGAAAAAAACCACCATCATGAAGCGGTGCGTATCGCACGCGAATCGATGGTACTCCTTAAAAACCATCATGTACTCCCATTAACAAAGAAAGAACGCGTGTTGGTTGTCGGTGGTTTTATCGATAACATCAGATACCAAGGTGCCGGTTCATCACACATCAATCCGACAAAACTTGAACAAATCATTGATGTCACAAAAGACTATTCTGATCAGATCATCTTATCAAAAGGTTATCATCTTGATCAAAAGAGTGATCCTAAACTAACACAAGAAGCCATAGAACTTGCAAAACAAGTCGATAAAGTCGTTTACATCTTTGGCTTACCTGAAAGTGAAGAAGCTGAAGGATATGATCGTGATCATCTCAATATTCCAGAAAACCAGATGGCTTTACTCAAACAACTTCATGAGGTTAACCAGAATATTGTAGGCGTTTATTTAGGTGGTTCTGTTGTCAACCTTTCCATGGAACATGAATATCTAAAAGGGTTACTTATAGCTTATCTAGGTGGACAAGGAACTGCAAGAGCGATCTTCGATCTACTCTACGGTCATGATAATCCATCGGGTCGTTTAGCGGAAACATGGATTGATGATATCAAACAATGCAATGTCCAGTTAACACGTCATAATCATGCCGTCTATTATGACGAATCGATCTATATTGGATATCGTTATTATCAGTCGTATAATCAAAAACCTCACTATCCTTTTGGTTATGGGTTAAGCTATACAACATTTGAGTATAAAAACATTGATGTTCAACAAAATGAAAAAAGTTTTCTTGTTTCCATGGATATTACAAACACAGGTCATATCAAAGGAAAAGAAGTTGTTCAAATCTATATTGGCAATAACAGATCAGAAACATATAAAGCACGTCGTGAATTAAAAGCATTTGAAAAGAACGAAGTTTTACCTAAAGAAACGAAGCACATCACCATGGAACTCAACAAACAAGCGTTTGCTCATTGGGATATTTACAAGAAGCGTTGGGTTGTTGAAGAAGGTGACTACACGATTGTTGTTGGTAAAAATGCTTGTGATGAGATTGAATCAATCGATGTTCATGTGGATGGTGAAACTATTCACACATCAACGGTTAGCTACAAAAAGTACACCTATGATACATCAGATTTTGCTAAATTAATTCCTTTTGAACTTCCTGAATTATCCATTAAAAAGAAGCGACCCTACACCTTATCATCAACCTTAGAAGATGCTAGTCATACCATGTTAGGTCGCATGGTTGCGAAAATTGTTATGAAGGAAGCAACCAAACAAACGAAGAACATGAGCCACGATATGGTTGAAATTGCTAAAAAGACCATGATGGAAACACCTATACAAATGCTCGTGCTATTTTCTGCAGGTCAAGTGTCCTTTGATATGGGTGAAGGACTTGTCGATATCATGAATGGTAAAGTATTTAAAGGGCTTAAAAAATTAAAGAAAAAGACGGAGAACAAATAAATGAACGATCAGATTGTTAGCACGAAGACAAAGTATGTCTATGCGATGAGCGGTATGGGTAGAGATATGATGTATGCCCTATACGCAAACTTTTTATTGGTTTTTTTAACAGATGCAATTGGATTAGAGAACTGGCAAGTTGTTGCTGTCGGTACAATTATTGCTGTAGCACGTATTTGGGATGCCATCAATGACCCGATGATGGGAACCATTATCGATAACACAAAATCAAAATATGGCAAGTTTAAACCTTGGATTTTAATTGGTGCCATCACCAGTGCCATCATTTTCTTCCTTCTTTTTCAAGACTTTGGATTAGCTGGAACATCCTTTGTTGTTGTCTTTGGTATTTTATATGTTTTATCAGGCATGGCATTTACCATGAATGATATTGCATATTGGTCAATGTATCCAAGTTTTACAACAAATCCAAAAGAAAGAGAATCGATAGGATCTCTTGCACGTATCTTTGCAAGTATTGGTATGTTTTTGACGATTGCTTTAGTACCTATCATTTATCAAAATTGGAAGATAGGACCGATTAAAGCATTCTCATTTATCGCTCTCGTTATTGTTTTAATCTATGTGTTATCACAAGTGATTGTTTTCTTATTCGTTGAACAACCTAAAAATAAGATTGCTCAAGCAGACACCAAAAAGTCAACTCTTGTCGATATGGTTAAAGTTATATTTAAAAATGACCAATTGGTTGTTATTATTGTTGCTATCTTCTTATTTAATACAGGATACTTTATCACAACCGCTTTAGGTATCTATTTCTTCAATTATGACTTTAATAAGTATGGTGGAGCCGAATTTACCATGTTCTCAGCCATTTTAGCGGTCAGTCAATTAACTGCACTCATAATCTTTCCAAAACTTATGCACTATATGACACGAAAGAAATTATTCACTATTTCCATGATTATGGTTGTCATCGGATATCTTATTTTCATGAGTGCAGGATATTTCTTACTCCCACTCAATATGGTTACAATCGGTATTGCAGGACTGATTTTATTCAGTGGTCAAGGTTTTATCCAAGTTTTAGTATTAGTCATGCTTGCAGATACGATTGAATATGGACAATGGAAATTAGGGACACGTAATGAATCCATTATTTTTGCCATTAACCCATTTGTAACAAAGCTTGCAACATCCGTACAAGTTTTTGTCGTCTCATTAACATTAGCTACTTCAGGGTTAAATGAATACGTCATTAACCCCCTCACTGAAGCTAGAAGAACAAATCCAAATATGACAACAGAACAGGCTAGACAAATGATTGCAGCTAACGTGAACCCTGAAATGCTCCTCAATCTAAGAATTGCGATGATCATCATGCCACTTGTTTTAATCGTTATATCCTATCTCATTTATCGCTGGAAGTATCGGATTGATGCGAAAATGTATGCAGAAATCACACATGATTTGGAAGCGCGCATTCAAGCAGAAGAGATGTGAAAATGAAAACGCCATGAAAAAATGGCGTTCTTTTTTTTACGATTGGGACAAATCCGCCCTGTTCATGTAAAAAACAACATGATACCATAAATGTGTAATCAAAAGAGAGGATGATTTTGATGCAGGGGATTTATTTAGCTTTTCAAGGTTGTGAAAAAAATATTTTAAAAACATTATTGAGTGGTATTGATTTTTCAGACTATCAATTCGAAGTAGGTTTACTTGAAGCGCGAAAAGAGTTTTTCTTATACCCAGATTGGTCATATTTGGAAAATAGAAAAGAAATGACATCTGAGCAAGCAAAACAAACATTCTTAGCAAATGATGAAGGAACTGAACACATAGAAAACTTAACACTTTGTGTTAGAAACAAAGCCATTCGGAAAAAACATATTCAAACATTTAAAGATCTTGTGGAAGGTCATTACGATTTAGCACTTAAGGTCGTTGGACATAATACGGTTCAAATCTACTCACCCAAAGAAGAAGTGCTATCGAAGATTATGCATAATGTAGCTATCATAGATCCAGCGTACACCGCGATTAAACCCTATGATCGCATTGAGTTAACAACCATTATTGGATAACAAAAAAAGCACGTATCTTATCAATTAAGACACGTGCTTTTTATCTTTAAATAAAATACATGACGATGGCTGCGATACCAACAATTAAGCAATACACGGAGAAGTAGACTAAATTTTTAACTTTCACGTAATTGTATAAGAAGCGAACAGCAATCAAACTAAATACAAAACTCATAACAAACGCTAATGAATAGCCAATATAATGAATTGATTCATTGGATTTAAAAGCTTCATAAATGCCTAATAATGATACGGGTACTGAAATCACAAGGTAACTTAAGAATGAAAACTTAAGTACTTTTTTTAACTCAATTTTCTGAGTAAGTCCACCCGAAATCGTGATACCACTACGTGAGATACCAGGGAATATAGCAAACATTTGGAAAGCACCGATAACAAGAGCATTTCGCCATGTCACATCATTTTTCCACTGAATGTCTCTTTGTTTATAAACATAGAATAGAAGAAGCGATGTAATGATTAAAGCAAAACCGACAGATAATAAGTCATCTGGTAAGTAATCTTTAATCAATAAACCAACAAGACCTACTGGAATAATCGCAACGATCAATTTCAACACATAAATGAAATCTTCTTTACCCGTTTCATCTTTTCTAACTAAATAGCAGAATGTTCCTTTGATGAGCTGTCCGACATCTTTTCTAAAAAATAGAAGAAGAGCTAAGAATGATCCCGTATTTGTGATCATTAAAAATGTTGGGAATGCTGCCATATCCATCTTAAAGAGATGACTGAATATGGTTAAATGACCACTGCTTGAAATGGGGAATATTTCAGTTATACCCTGGATAATACCTAAGATTATGTACTTAAGAATTTCTATGAATTCTGTCATGTTTATCACCGTCATTATTATAGCATAGATAAAAGCTATTTAATAGACAATCAAAAAGAGAAACGATGATTTGAAATCCAGATGAAATACTTTTCTAGTCATTTCATGTATACTATATGTAAGCGAAGGAGTTCATATGCAGCACATCATAAAAATCGTAAAAGGATCATTGGTTGGATTAGGTAGTATTTTACCTGGTATCTCTGGATCAATGGTTGCTACTATATTAAAAATATATACAGAACTTATTACAGCGCTCAATCAGTTTACTAAGAAACCGATTCGTGCTGTTTTGTCCGTTTGGCAATACATTGTAGGTGTAGCTTTAGGTTATCTCATTGGCTTTTTATTTATCAAAATCTTTTTAGATAACTTTCCGATACCCTTCACCCTTCTCTTTATCGGTTTTATTATTGGATCAATTCCCAGCGTGACACATGAGACAAAAGGTGTTTCCAAAAAGTGGCATCATATCTTAGTTTTGATTTTAGCCATGTTGATGATGGCACTCTTCTTGTTCGTACAGGAAGCCAGTGCAACCGCAGATAATTGGACATATTACCTCGTCATCTTTGTCATCGGCTTTATTACAGCTGCATCATTAATCACACCAGGTTTATCAGCAGCAACCTTGCTGATGGCGTTAGGTTATTTCCATATTTTAATCAATTTGGTTGATGATGTTGCACGCGCATTCATCAGTTTTGAATTTTCTGGTATTGCGGATTATCTACCCATGTTACTCATGTTGTTATTAGGATTACTCATCGGTATGATTGTAGTCGGTAAAGTGATGTATCAGATTTTAATGCACTATAAAGTTCATTTTTATATGGCTGTATTAGGCATCATTTTCATATCACCATTTAATATTTTATTTGAGTTACAACAAGAAACCGAAAACAATGTGTTCAACACACCATGGACAACATGGCTGATTGCTGGTGTTTTATGTCTACTTGGTTTTTATACAACGTATCGTTTATCGAAGAAAGGTTTTAAGGAGGATTCACATGATTAAAAAAGCCGTTATTCCAGCTGCTGGATATGGTACGCGTTTTCTACCCATCACCAAAGCACTACCTAAAGAATTGTTGCCAATTATCGATCGACCAACGATTGAATACATCGTTAATGAAGCGATTGAAGCTGGCATGACTGACATTTTACTCATTGTCAGTTCAAATAAGAATGCCATCATCGATTACTTCGATTATAACATTGAGTTAGAAACTATTTTACTCAGCAAGAATAAACAATATGAATATGGCCTTGTTAGAAACATTGGTGTTGGTGCGAATATTCATTTTATCAGACAGCGTGAACAACTCGGTTTAGGTCATGCCGTTTTACAAGCCGAAGCATTTATCAGTGGCGAACCTTTTGCTGTTTTACTTGGTGATGATATGTACGTAGGTAAAGATCAACCTGCCATTAAACAGATAGCTGATGTCTATGAAAAAGTTCAATCAACTGTCTTAGGCACGATGGAAGTTGAACTTAAAAACACATCCAAGTATGGTATCTGTATTCCTAAAGAAGGCGAAAAGGGTCCTATTGTAGAACTTAAAGGCGTTGTTGAAAAGCCAAAAATAGAAGAAGCTCCATCACGTTCAGCCATTGGTGGAAGATATATATTAACACCAGCAATCTTTGATTTCTTAAGAGATCAATCACGAGGTGCTGGTAATGAAATCCAACTAACAGATGCCATTTTAAGATTAATGTCAAAAGAAAAAGTCTATTCATATGACATTCAAGGCAAACGTTATGATGTCGGTAACAAAGTCGACTATATTGAAGCGATCCTCGATTTTGGTCTACAAAAAGATGAAATCAAAGATGATTTAAAGGCTTTAATTAAACGAAAGGCTGAATAAAAGCATTTACTTTAAGACATATTTTCATTATAATATAGGTAACACGTAAGGAAGATAAGTAATCCTTTTACTGGTTAAGAGAGTGTGCGGTTGGTGAGAGCACATCCAGGTGATTGATGAAATCCACTTCTTAGTGACGCTAATCACGTCCGTATGTCTGCGTTAAAGATATTGAGGGCTAGAGACTACTCTAGAACTAAGGTGGCACCGCGTTAACACGTCCTTAGCATGATAAGGGCGTTTTTTATTTTTTAATAGGAGGATATTAACATGTTAGATTTAAAGTATGTCGTAGACAATATTGATGCTGTGTATGCAAAATTATCACAACG